>JAAEPP010000337.1 GCA_024232495.1 Flavobacteriaceae bacterium | reverse complement strand
TAATACGTATGTTTAAAACGTTTTAGAGCAAATAGAATCGTTTTTTTCCATGCAAAAGGCATACTTAATAAGAAATTAAGGTGGACTCTTATTGCGGGCCTAAGTTTCGCTCAGTTTCATGGGAGACTATAAAAAACCCTCAGTAAAATAAGTTCTAGGCTGTTCCCATGGATAGGACTGTTGTAATACGTATGTTTACAAAGTCTTAGAGCAAACGGAATCGTTTTTTTCCAAGCAAAAGGCGTACTTTATAAGAAGTTGAGGTGAACTCTTATTGCAGGGCTAAATTTTTACTAAGTTATACGGGGAGGTATAAAAAACTCTCGGTGTAATAAGATCTGGGCTGTTCCTATCGACAGAACTGTTGTAATACGTATGTTTAAAACGTTTTAGAGCAAACGGAATCGTTTTAGTCCATGCGAAAGGTGTACTTAATAAGAAATTGAAGTGAACTCTTATTGCAGGGCAAAGTTTTCACTAATTTTCATGGGGAACAATAAGAAACCTTAGGTGAAATAGGTTCTAGGCTGTTCCCATGGACAGAACTGTTGTAGTACGTATGTTTACAACGTTTTAGAGCAAACGGAATCGTTTTATTCCATGCGAAAAGCGTATTCTATAAGAATTTAAGGTGAACTTTTACTGCAGGGCTAAGTTTTTACTAAGTTTTATGGGGAAATATAAGCAACCCTCG
>JAAEPP010000336.1 GCA_024232495.1 Flavobacteriaceae bacterium | reverse complement strand
GCCATAGGCTTTAGGTCCATTTTGGTTGGTTCTTGTGGTAGAATTTCTATTTAAAGCACCTCCAATATTATAAACAGGAATCACTGCGATGATTGTTTGTTGTGGTGTTTTAATTTTTTGTTGCGCCAAATCTCTTAATAGCATCATGGAAGCGTCTATTCCATCACTTTCTCCGGGGTGAATACCATTATTAATCAACAAAATATTTTGTTTTTGGGCTGTCGAAAATTCAGACTCGAAAGATCTATTTGGATTGAAAGTTACCAAATGTAAGGGCTTACCACTATCAGTATCTTCCATTTCGTAGATGGCAATGGTCGAGTAGTCGGCAGCTAGTTGTTGGTAAAAACCGATAATTTCAGGATAAGTGGCTGTTTCAAGTCCCGCTGTTTTTTCAAATACAGTCCTAAAATCATTGGTCGTTATGCTTTTGTCTTTATTGCAAGCAACTAGGGTACATAAAAAAAAGATGCAACTTCCTATCTTTAAAAAACTCATGTTATTTATTTTTTTCTCAATATAATTATAAAAAATTATAAAAAAAGGAATACCTAATAGGCTTTCTATTTTTTTAATCTTTAAATTGGTACTGTAATTTTTAAATTTACATTATGAAAAAGATTTTAATTTTTGTTTTAGGGGTAGTCATCACTTTTTATAGTTCTTGTAAAGAATCTCCCAATCAGATAACCGATATTAAAGGTAATATTGAGCTAATTTCTCCTCAACAAGTTTACGATGCTATCTATAAGGATCCTTCTATTCAGCTTGTCGATGTAAGAACTCCAGAGGAATTTAAAAGCAATCATCTTAAAGGAGCACAAAATGTTTGTGTTACCAGTGATGATTTCAAGGAAAAAGTGAAAATGTTAGACAAAAACAAACCTGTTTATGTGTATTGTTATAAAGGAGGCCGGAGTGCAGAAGCAGCCATTCAATTAAAAGATTTAGGGTTTACTAAAATTTATGATATGGATGGGGGTATTTTACTTTGGGAAGAAAATAAATTAGAATTAATCAATTAAAAATAGTCCTTACAGAACTGTTTAATATTTAGAGTTTTAAGAAAACAAAAAACCAAATAACCTTAGATAAAAGCAACTAAACTACACTAAAAAGCATTTCAACTATATTTTTTTTAATATTTACTTGCAAGTTAAAATATAGTTCTTTATTTTTGCAGTCTAATATTTTGGGGATAGAGTATTAGAAACCAAACAGCATCGCTGTTAAAAGCATCACTGAAAAGTGGTGCTTTTTTTTATGGAATTATAATTCCAGATGTTTTTATATAAATGGATTTTTAAATAAGTCTTTGATATTCCTTGGTAACAATTGTTACCAAGTAAACTAATTAAAAAGTTTTTTTTTGCAAAAAAAATAGACTTTCAATACAACATGCGCTATCAAATAATTTCACTAATTCGGGATAGGTATCTAATAGGTATCATTAATATGATAAAATTTTGATTTAAAAGTGATTTTCAAGGTAGGGTATAAGAGTATCTAATTGTTATTGCTATGTATTTTGTAATCAGTAATTTGATAAAAATTAATTTTTTTTTATAATGTATCATATATGTATCATAAATTTATTAATTATTTATTAATTTTGTTCTTTTAAATACTAAGTACTAAACGCAAAAAATAAAATTAACAGCTAAAATAACCTACCATAAAACTGATTGAATTTTGTATAAATTTAGTCACCAAAACATAAAAATAATTTATTTAAAAACGATAAAAACAAAAACCATTAAACGGAAGAAAATATCTATTCGACTACAGAAAAAGTCATTTAGTCTTGTTTAATTCTAAAAATATATATATATTTGCCCTATCAAGTAGTTTAATTTTCATTTGATCCAGTAATGTGTCAAACTTTTAGAAATTAAATCACATGAAACTAAACCTTTAACCGACTAATAAGACAGTATCACTAAGATGCTATTTTTCGGTATAAATGGTTTCAATCTCCCAGAAATATTTAAGAATAAAGCATCATTTTGATGCAATTAGTTGTGTGAGCGACCCGACGGAGTCGTTTAAAATTTTAATTAACTAACCTAAATATAAATTTTTTTTGTCATGGAAAATTCAAAATTAATTAGCAAAAGTTTTATCAGGTATATTAGAGTACTCCTATACGTTATTTTAGGTGTATCGATGCTCATAAACATCCGATTTATCATTCTTGCTTAGTAAAAATCCAAAAAAATAATTGACCAATGAAAAATCCATTTAAAGATCTAGTGATCGCCAACAAAAATCCATTTGGAGTCTATTTTTACGACACCTATGGAAATCGAACTGCTAATCTTACGATTACTAGCAAGCAGTTGCTACAAATCGAAAAGATTTTAAACCAATAATAGTAGGTATATAGGATATGAAAAAACAATGGTACGTTTTATACACCAAAGCTAGAAGCGAAAAGAAAACCGCTTTGATGCTCGAAAAATACGGAATTGAGGTCTACTGCCCAACTATTAAAGAAGTTCGACAGTGGTCCGATCGTAAAAAAACGGTTGAAGTTCCATTGTTTAATTCCTATATTTTTGTGCATTTAGCTCCTAAAGAACGCGAGTTGGTTTACGCAGCTCCTGGAGTAGTTCGCTATTTATTTTGGCTCAATCGTCCGGCTATTGTTAAAGACCAAGAAATTGACACTCTTAAAAGTTGGTTATCGGGGGAGGTATTGGCTGCCAAAGTACAAACCTTAAAAGCAGGAGACTGTTTGTCTATTCATCAAGGTCCCTTTAAGGGAAAAGAGGGCGTTATTCAACGTGTTAATGCCAACCGAGTACAACTGGTACTCAAAGAGTTGGGCATAAAAGTTTCTATCACTACAAAGGAAGCGATTAGTGCATAATCGGAGTATTCCAACACTTTTAAAAAGAGACTTTTAATTGCTCTTTTTTTTATAAAACAAAAATATAATAACATCTTACAATAATATCTAACCATATTATTATCATATCATAATAATATAATTACATCATCAAGTCATGAGTGAAAAATTAACTGAAAAATTACAAGTTTTGTTAACCTCCGAGGAGGTGAGTCAAATTAATTGGGTCATTTTAAACGAAGCACTTAATAATAACAAAAGACCGAAACCGGTGAGCGCTTTTATCAGAGAGTTGATTCAAGAATCCTTAAAGCGAAAAAAGATTTAAAAAAAAGGATGGAAGTTCTGTGTTTTTTTTTGTCTACTTCATATAATATCATACTAACCTACAGAATTATTAAAACAATATAGCTCTTAAATACTTCCAGCTGGATTTATTTTCTAGGCTTTCTGCTTTAGCCACTCTTATCAATACTCCCTTTAACAACAAATTCAAACAAGCAACAATTAAATTCAAACAAAACAATTTATCATGAAAAAATCAAGTCTATTATTATTTGCAAGTATGTTCGCTGTTTTAATGATGAACGCTCAAAATGAACAAGAAAGCCCTCAAGAAGAAACGACCCCAAAAACGGGTGCTGGTACTGAATACGTACTGGGCTTAGGGTTCAATGCTCTTAACAATTCGGGAGCTAAATTGGAAGACCTTACCAATAGCGACCATTGGGCTTTTGGAGGCGTACCTGTTTACTTAAGTGTAGAAACCAATATTACTAGTAAATGGAAAGCTAAAGCTATTTTATCACTTAATAATGTTAAAGATGGTAAGATAGTTGATGGCAACACCATCCTCGGCGAATCAGAAGGAGGTAATGATATGGGCTATTTGGCCTTTGATGTGGCTGCCAACTATTATTTTTTGGGTGCTAAAACCTACGAACCCTATGTATCGCTAGGAATGGGTGTCAGTCATTTTGGAGACTATAGCAGTCAAGAAAATCCAAGCAACGTGGTAGATGCTACCGATGTATTTACTTACAATGTTGGCCTAGGGCTTAACCTGTGGTTTTCAGACCAATGGGGGCTTAATTTAAATACTCTTAGTAAATGGGGAGTAGGCAGTAGCAGCACCAATAGTCACCAAACAAGTTTGGGAGTTTTGTATAAATTATAGTACGATTCCCCGAATATAATGACAACTAACCACTAAAGTTATGAAAAAAACAAGTCTATTTATAGTCTTAAGTATTGTTACAGTTCAATTAATGACTGCACAAAATTCAAAAAAATGGAGTAAAAGAGCCGAACCAATCGCTAGTAATTGGGTGCTGGGAGCTGGCTTTAATACCGTTAATAATTCGGGAGCTGGTATTACGGGCTATAGTAAATTTGATCATTGGGCCTTTGCAAAAATTCCTTTTTATGGAAGTGTAGAGACCAATTTATCGGCCAAATGGCGCGCCAAAGCGACTTTATCCTTGAATTATTTTAAGGACGGAAAACAATTTAACGGAGCGACTATATTGGGCGAGTCGGAAGGCGGGAACGATGCCGGTTACCTGGCCCTAGATTTGGGAGCTCAGTATTATTTTTTAGAGTCCAAAAAATACGAACCCTATGCTATGGCCGGGATGGGTCTGAGTCATTTTGGAGATTATAAAACTCAGCAAAACCCGACGACTCTCGTAAAACCTTTAGATGCTTTTACCTTCAATCTAGGTGTTGGAATCAACTACTGGTTTTCAAAAACGTGGGGACTTAATGC
>JAAEPP010000335.1 GCA_024232495.1 Flavobacteriaceae bacterium | reverse complement strand
GGGCGTTATAGGGCTACTGGAGTGGCCAATCATCATGAAGTTAAATAGATTATTATTTGTCGCTGTAATTACGCTAATTTTGCAAACACAAATCAGCTTTGCTGAAGAAAGTAAGCACGCTAAAGTAGTAAAACCTTTAATTGAAGCTTTTAAAGTTAATGACAGAAGTGCGATTTCAAAAATGATAACTTATCCCTTAAGTAGAAAGGTACCATTACCATCTATTAAAAATGAGTCTGAATTTATCTCACGATTTGACCAAGTATTTGATGTCAACTTGGTAAATACTATTGTGAACTCTGATCCCGAAAAAGATTGGAGCGCAATGGGTTGGCGAGGAATTAGAAACAAACTTATCAATAAACAAAAAAAATCGTTGCATAAAAGCGTGGCTAATTTTAAAAAACCAATTTTGGAATGGCACACTAAAAGTTTTCATATACGTATTGATGATGTTGGTAATAATAATTTTAGGTATGCATCTTGGTCTATTAATAAGTTAACAACTGAAAAACCAGATTTAGTGCTTTTAAACGGTAAAATCACTTTTGAAGGAAGTGGTGGGAATCATCATTATGTGTTTAAAAATGGAGAGTATGTTTATAGATGTTATGTTAGCGTCATTGGCAATGATACCTCTCCTCCAGGGAATTTGGATGTTTTTAAATCTGATGAAACTTTATTAAGTCAGCCAGTCATCAAAGTATTGAGTCGGAATTAAAGCCCTATAACAAGCCACTCAAGCAGGACTTTTAACAGTTGGTTAGGTTCCGCTTCGCTTCACATTTTAACCAACAATTAAAAGCCTCTTAGTGGGGCGTTATATTCCACCACTTATTTAAATCTTATTTTTGTTGTGGTGTTGGTGTTTTATTAAGTAGTTTTGCGCTTATTTCATTCTTTTTTGTGGTAAGTTGTAGCGCAACAAAATTGAGTTGTATTTTTTGTTACTCAGTTTTCGCCTAATGTGTTTTGGTGAAAATGATAAGCAAAAGTGTTAACGGCTCAAAGTTAACGGTTGGTGGCTTCGTGGTG
>JAAEPP010000334.1 GCA_024232495.1 Flavobacteriaceae bacterium | reverse complement strand
TTACCAAAAGCAAATCCCGCAACACCAAGTTTATAAATTAAACTACGATCAATTTCTATGTCTTTTTCAGCAGTATCATCTAAAGAAATATTAGGCTCATAACCAATTTTACATAGTAAAAACACAACCTCATGAAGCTCAATTTCATCAGAAGAAAACGTAATTCGTACCGTTTTTTTTGGGAAATTAACCTGAGAAAAAATTATTTTTTTATTTAGTCTATTTAGGTTTTCTAAAACCCAAATACAAGAACTACAGTGTATGGAAGGAATATTAAAAGAAACGATTTGGACACTCTGTTCGTTAAATTCAAGGAGCTTGTTTGCGATAGATTTATTCCTAAGAAAATCAAACTTTCCTTCAAAAAGAGTTGGTGTTGTTCCAGGATTTAAATCTAATTCATAATAATATGACAAATCATTTTCATCTATAATATCAAAAACAGTCTTACATCCGTAGCAGCAAAAAAGTTTATTTTTATGCTCAATAGCTTTTGTTGTAAATTCACCACAATGGAAGCAAACCCCCATATAATTCATAAGTTTAATCGTTAGAACTATTGCAAATATTAACAAGACTAAATCTGAAAACGATGATATATATCATCATTTTAGCTAAAACTTTTGTAATAAATTTCTACTTAGACTATATTTACAACAACTAACTATTATTAATGGAAGAATATCAAGATGAACGATGTGAGAATTGTATAATAAGGCAACTAAATTCTCTGAAAGCTCTCAGTAAAGAAGAACTTAAAAAAATATCTGACAGTAAAGTCACAAAAACAATCAAAAAGGGTGATGCTATTTTTACGGAGGGTGAGAGACTAAATGGAGTCTTTTGCGTTCGTAATGGTGTATCGAAACTTTCAAAAATGAGTGATAATGGTAAAGATACTATTGTTAAAATTGCAGCTAAAGGCGAGGTTCTTGGTCAACGATCAGTAATCACCGATGAAAAAACTAATTTAAGTGCTGTAGCTTTAAATAATATGGAACTTTGTTACATACCAAAAAAACATCTAACGGATAGTTTAAATATAAACCCTCTATTTACAAAAGCTATTTTAGTCCATATGGCAAGTGACCTTAAATTTGCGGATAATATAATTGTTAATATGGCTCAAAAGAATGTTCGACAAAGAGTAGCAGAGGTACTTACCTATCTGTATGATAATTTTGGAGTGGATTCCGAAGACTACATTACATTAACGTTGACCAGAGAGGATATTGCCAATGTGGTTGGCACTGCTAAAGAAGCCTGTATTAGAACATTAACCTCGTTTAGAAAGGAGGGCTGGATATCCACAAAAGGAAAACGTATAAAGTTAAATGATAAAGCAGCACTACAAAAACTGATTGATGGTATATAAATTATAATAAATATATTTTATAATACAGTCGGATGACTTTACAGTATCATTCCTGCAGCCACTGTTTCGTGAGTAACATCATCTATTAAAATAAAACTTCCAGTAGTCCTATTATCTCTGTATTCATCAACCATTAAAGGTCTTGTTGTTCTAATTTTTACTCGAGCAATATCATTCATACATAAATCCTTATTATTTTCTTCACGACTGTAGGTATTAATATCTATCTTATACATAATACTTTTTATCATTGCTTTTTGCTCATTTGAAGTATGCAATATAGTATATTTTGCTCTTGGTTTAGCTTTTGTATTATTTAACCAACACAACATGGTGTCAAATTCTTGAATTGCTCTTGGTTGATTTGCAGTTTTTACTATCATATCTCCCCTACTTACATCGATGTCATCGTTTAAAGTGATTGTTATAGACATAGGTGCAAAAGCTTCATTTAAATTACCATTCATAGTATCAATAGACTTAATAGTTGAATTAAAACCAGAAGGCATGACTGTAATATGATCACCAGGTCTTAAGATCCCACTTACTAAGCGACCTGCATATCCCCTGTAGTCAATGAAGCCCTCTCTTTGGGGTCTTAAAACTGTTTGAACAGGAAAGCGTGCATCAATTTTATTAATATCACTACTTATGTGTAAGTTTTCTAGAGTGTTCAATAATGGAGCACTGTGATACCAATCAATATTTTTTGATCTATTAACTACGTTATCACCATCCAGAGCACTTATAGGAATAAAACGAATGTCCTTCGCATAAAGCTTAGATGAAAATTGTTCAAATTGGACAATAATTTGATTGTAAATTTCTTCCGAATAATCAATTAAGTCCATTTTATTTATACAAACAATTATATGAGGTATTTGTAGTAATGAAGCAATAAAAGCGTGCCTCTTTGTTTGTTCTATTACTCCATTTCTAGCATCAATCAAAATGATAGCCACATTTGCAGTAGATGCTCCGGTGACCATATTTCTGGTATATTGAATGTGACCTGGAGTGTCTGCTATAATAAATTTTCGCTTAGGAGTTGTAAAATATCGATAGGCAACATCTATGGTTATACCTTGCTCACGTTCATCTCTAAGTCCATCAGTAAATAAAGCCAAATCAATACCCTTGTACCCCTTGCGCTTACTTGTTAAAGCAATATCTTCCAGCTGATCTTCAAAAATAGCTTTGCTATCGTATAGTAGCCTTCCAATTAAAGTACTTTTTCCATCATCAACACTACCTGCGGTTGTAAATCGTAATAATTGATTATTATCTATTTGCATAATTGTTATAATAAAAATTAAAAGTAGCCTTGACGTTTTCTATCCTCCATTGCAGAATCACTTCGCTTGTCATCACTCCGATTTCCTCTCTCTGTTTGTTTTAATGCAGCAACTTCAGCAATAATTTTTTCTACGGTATCTGCATCTGATTCAATCCCTCCAGTAATAGTAATATCTCCTAAAGTTCTAAAGCGTATTTTTTTAGTGTGTATAGACTCATCATTTTGTAAGATTAAATGCTTTGAGACCGGTATCCATGAATCATTTCTCCATACCACATCTCTCTGGTGTGCTTTGTAAAGAGAAGGTATATTTATATGCTCTCTTTTAAGGTAATTCCAGACATCCATCTCTGTCCAATTACTAATTGGAAAAGCTCTAAAATGTTCGCCTTCAAAATATTTACCGTTTAATATATTCCACAATTCAGGACGTTGATTTTTTGGATCCCATTGGCCAAAATCATCTCTATGCGAAAAAAAACGTTCTTTTGCTCGTGCTTTTTCCTCATCTCTTCTTCCTCCTCCTATGGCACAATCAATTTTATTATCCGCAATGGCATCCAATAAAGTAGTTATTTGCAGTGCGTTTCTAGTAGCATTTTTCCCTTTTTCTTCAGAGACTCTTCCTTGATCAATTGATTTTTGAACTGATCCAACAATTAATTCCACATCAAGTTGATCTACTAATTGATTTCTAAAACTGATTGTTTCTGGAAAATTATGTCCAGTATCTACATGCAAAAATGAAAAAGGAATTTTAGAGGGATAAAAAGCCTTTTGAGCTAAATGGGCCACTAGTATAGAGTCTTTCCCACCAGAAAAAAGTAAAACTGGATTCTGAAATTGTGCCCAGACCTCTCGAAGAATGAAAATGGCTTCAGACTCTAATTCATCTAAATAATTTAAATAATATTTTTTCATTTTAAATTAATTCTAGTTTAGGTTTAATTTTATTGATAATCATCGTTACAGCTTGGGTTATGTCTGTTTTTGTAGTATCTATTTTTAAATCCGGATTTTCAGGGCATTCATAAGGAGCACTGACTCCAGTAAAATCTTTGATTAAACCATTTTCAGCTCTGACATACAAACCTTTTGGATCTCTATTTTTACAAACCGCTAAGGGAGTATCTACAAAAATTTGGATAAAATTTTCATTCTTTACTGTATTTTTAACAAATTCTCTGTCATTTTTATAGGGTGAAATAAATGCTGATAAAACTACTAAACCACCGTCAATCATTAAACTTGACACTTCAGCTATCCGTCTAATGTTTTCTCTCCTATCAGCGGGAGAAAAAGACAAATCACTGTTCAAACCCTTTCTAACATTATCACCATCCAATAAATAAGTCCTTATATTCATTTTATGCAGTTCTTTTTCAAGTGCATTAGCAATGGTAGATTTTCCCGAACCAGAAAGACCAGTAAACCATATTAAAAAAGAACCATGATTGTTGAGTTCACTTCTTTGGTTTTTTGAAACTGAAAACTGATTTGGAATTATATTTTTTTGCATTAATTATTTTTTTTATTTAGTCCCAAAGGAATTTTTATCCATATCCTTTCATGAATATAATAAAGTATAAATTTACTAATTAACTCCAACAAGGCAATAAAAAGTGCTATTTCATTAAATTCATTCAAAACAGCTCCTGATATTAAAAATGTAGTCGTAGTTGCTACCAATCGCCACGAAATGGTTTTTAATAAAGATTGTTGTTTTGAAAATATAAAAGATTTAATAAGTTGTAACCAAGCTCTCTCGTGAGCATAATAAATTAATAATTTAAGAAAAAACTCAATAAATCCAATTTTTAAAGCATTTTCAAAACTGCATTGGTCCAACACACAAGTAATGATAAAAACCACTAAAAAAGTATCTGTAGTTGCTATAATGCGCCAAGAAATCCCTTTTACTAAACTTCTTTCATGAGATTCATTAATCATACTATCTAATTAGTCACTAAAAAATGTGGATTCAATAAATTTTGTTTGTTATATTTTAGTGGTTCATTTGTGGTTACATCGGTTACTTTTACTCCTACAGCCTCGCAAATAGCTTGACCTGCAGCCGTATCCCATTCCATTGTTGGAGCAAATCTTGGATAGATTTCTGCTTCTCCTTCTGCCACTAGACAAAATTTTAGGGAACTACCTTTTGAAACAATTCTAGTTTTGTTTTTCTTTTCAATTTTCGAAATATAGTTTTTAGTAGTATCATTTAAATGTGATCTACTCCCAACAATCCTTAGAATATTATTATTTTTTTGAGTAGGAAAAATTTGAACTGCATTATTAAAAATTTCATCAATAATTATAGTATTAGTTTTTAATAGTGCTTTGTAAGATTTTGAAGAATTATCTGATGTAAAGTATAAGGTTTTCGAAACGGGCACATAAATAACACCTATAATTGGCTTATTATTTTTTATTAATGCGATGTTTACTGTAAACTCACCGTTACGCTTAATAAATTCTTTTGTGCCATCAAGAGGATCAACAATCCAGCATTGTTTCCAGTTTTTCCTTTCCTCATAAGTTAAAATTTTATTCTCTTCGCTAATAATGGGAATTTTAGATTTAACTAAATACTTATTAATTATTTTGTTTGCGTTTTTATCTGCTAAAGTAAGAGGAGATTCATCTTCTTTATAAACAACATCAATCTTGTTTGAATAGACTTTCATAATCGCTTCTCCAGCCTTCACAGAGGCAATAATAGCAATGCTTAAAAGTTCTCTCATATCAAAAAATTTAATCCTCAAATTTACAAAAACCGAATCATTAATTAAGTGACTTTTCTCAGTTAATGAATAAATAAAGTTTAAGAATTCGTTTAATATGAATCGAAAAATCTCCTCTTAAATAAATCTAAAAGAATTTTATTAACCTAGTATTTAAGTTATTTTTGTAATTAAATAAAATTAATATCATGAAATACCTATCTATATTATTTTCGACCTTTCTGCTGTTTGCATGTAGTTCAAATAGTGACACTTACACTTTAAGCGGGAAAGCAATGGGTTTTGAAGATGGCACCAAAATAATCGTTAGCGAAGTAATAAATAACCAGCCTAAAGCAATTGACACTCTAGTGGTTCAATCAGAATCATTTATTGGTGAATACACAAATAGTGAGGTTTTAACACTAAATTTACTTCAGGTAGAAGATATAAATTCGACTATTTTATATTTTCCGGAAAATATAAATTTGAAAGCAACCATCTTCAAAGATAGTATCAAATCATCTTTCGTTAGAGGAGGAACTCAAAATGATTCCTACCGAGAATTCACCAATCAATTAAAGAGATTCAATAAAATTAAAAGCGAAAAAGCACAGTTATTTAAACAAGCCAGAAGAGAACAAGATGGAATACTAGCACAAAACTTACAACTAGAACTGAATAGCATTGCTATTCAAGAAAATGATTATAAAATTAAATTTGTAACTGAAAATCCTAATTCGTTATTTTCAGTTTTATTGCTAACAGAATTAGTTAGTAAAAAAGAAATTTCTAGTGCCGATGCTACTAAAATCATTAACTCT
This sequence comes from Flavobacteriaceae bacterium, assembly GCA_024232495.1. Classification (GTDB taxonomy): domain Bacteria; phylum Bacteroidota; class Bacteroidia; order Flavobacteriales; family Flavobacteriaceae; genus Marifrigoribacter. The sequence goes on along the minus strand of JAAEPP010000334.1, from coordinate 4,779 downwards.
TACAGTCCAAAAATAGCAGCTTCTTCAAGCTCTAAAACCTTAAAAAATACTATTGCTGCCATGAAGAAGGCAGAGGTTGGTGGGCTTGCTCCTGACTTTTCAGCCCCTACTCCCTCTGGAGAAAATTTAGCATTAAGTGACGTATTAGGAAAATATACAATTATTGATTTTTGGGCTTCTTGGTGTAAACCTTGTAGAAGAGAAAATCCTAATGTTGTAAACGTTTACAATGAATATCATAACAAAGGTTTAAATATAATTAGTGTATCTCTTGATAAGGCAGGGCAAAAGGAAAGATGGTTAAAAGCCATTGAAACAGATCAGATGAACTGGGAACACGTTTCTAATTTAAAAGGGTGGAATGAGCCCATAGCAAAAATGTACAATGTGCGTTCAATACCTGCTACTTTTTTGCTAGATGAAAAGGGTACTATTATTGCAAAAAATTTACGAGGACCAGCACTAGGTCAAAAAATAGCTTCTTTGTTAGGTAATAATTAATTAAGTAAAAAACTTACATTAACTTTTGAAACAATTTCTATTTCTCCAATAGAAATTGTTTGTTGATTAGCTACCGGTGCATCTGAACTTTGTGTGAGCCCACTTTTATAAGAAAATGAATCATAGTTTTTGTTGGTGAATTCGGTAATTGAAATTGCTTTTCCTATACTTTGATTTAATACTCCAGCATACTCCTGCGCTTTCATTTTTGCATTTTCCATTGCTTTTTTTCTTGCTTCAGATTTTAACTCGTTAACTTTGGAGGAAGAAAATAAAATTCCATCAACTCTATTAATTCCTTTTGTCATAAGTCCATTCATTAATAATTCGTATGAATTAAGGTCTGTTAAAAAAATAGAAATTGATTGGCTAGCAACATAATGATAAGACTTTGTTTGATAATCATAATTTTTATTCATTCTCAAGTAGGCTGTTTTTACGTATTTTTTGGGGATTGAAATACTATTTAAAAAAAGTAAAACATCATTAATAATAATATCATTTTTTTGTTTTAATAATTGAGGATCTTTCCCTTTGTTTTCTAATTGAACGTTTATTGTCACCTCATCTGGAATAGTTTTTACGATAGCTTTTCCCACAACATCGATAGTAGGCTGAGAAAGATCTTTTTTAATGTTGTTCTGCGAAATCAATAGATTTGACATTAGAAATAAAATAAATAGACTCTTTTTCATAATTTATATTTTTTTTAATTTAATTAAAAAAAATAAAAGCAATAATGGTACCATTAATAAAATGATAATCCATAGTTGACTTTCAATCAAAGATGGAGCAATCAAAATAGTAAGAAAATACCCTGCTAATGCCCCACCAAAATGTGCGTCGTGCCCAATATTACCTGTTCTTTTTTTCATTCCGTAAATAGAATACAATAGATACAATATACCGAATAACCACGCAGGAATAGGAATGGGTACAAAAAACAAGTATAAACTCATATTAGGATAAAATAAAATAGCTGAATATAAAATACCAGAAACAGCACCACTAGCGCCAATAGCACTATAATGAAGTTCATTTTTGTGAAAGTAAAAGGAAAACAAATTACCTATTAATAAACTTGCCACATAAATTAAAACAAAATTGACTGCACCAACAGACACTAACACTGGATTCGTAAAAAAATATAAGGTTAACATATTAAATAATAAATGAGAAAAATCTAAATGCAAAAACCCAGAACTAAACATTCTAAATTGTTCGCCTCTTTTTATATGACCGATATTAAATTTGTATTTTTCAAAAAATAAATAATCTTTAAATCCCTTCATTGAAATAATAACATTTGCTGCAATAATGACTAATGTTACGATATGTATATTTCCCATAAACTTTATTCTAAAATAGAACAATAAAATTAGTAGTTTTGTTTTAAATTATACTATGCAATTACTTATTTATATTTTAGTTTATCCACTATTATGGGTTTTATCTATTTTACCTACCAATATATTGTATGGGTTTTCTAATTTTTTATTTTATATAGTTTACTACTTATTTAACTATAGAAAAAAAGTAGTACGAGACAATTTACGCCTATGCTTTCCTGAAAAATCATTAAAAGAAGTAAAGAAAATAGAAAAAAGATTCTTTCGGCATTTGTGTGATATGTTTGTAGAATCGATAAAGTCAATCAGTATTTCGGAGACAGAAATTAGAAAACGATATAAGTTCACCAATATAGAGGAAGTCAATAAAATTGAAGCCGCCAACAAAAGTATTTTACTCATGTGCGCACATTATGGAAGTTGGGAATGGATATTTATAATTCAGAGATATGTAAATACTGATGGATATGCTATTTATAAAAAAATTGAAAATAAATATTTTGATCAACTCGTTAGGAAAATTCGAGCAAAATACAATACCTATTTAATTACTAATAAAGAAACTTTTACCAGTATGAGAGAGCATAAAAGACTCGGTAAAAAAGGAATTTATGGTTTTTTATCTGACCAATCGCCAAAAATAAAAAGTGCGTATCACTGGAAGGAATTTATGAATATAAAAGTACCTGTGCATACGGGAGCTGAAAAACTATCTAAGGAGTTAGATTTAGCAATCGTATTTTTTAAAACTAAAAAAGTAAGAAGAGGGTATTACGAGACCACATTTAAAACCCTGACTTTAAATCCAAATGAGTATGAAAATTATCAAATAACGGATTTATTTATTAAGTACCTAGAAGATATGATTCATGAAGAACCTGCTCATTATTTATGGACTCACAAACGTTGGAAACATAGAAATAAAGTTCCAAAAGAATTTCAATAAATGACAATTTATTCAGGTGTAAAATCTAATAATTAGACTAGGTATCAGCGATTAATTTAATTTCGTTAATCATTTTATCGGCTAAAAGATTAGCTTCTTCCTGAGATTTTGCTTCAGTATAAATTCTTATAATAGGTTCGGTATTTGACTTTCTTAAGTGTACCCAGTTTTCTTCAAAGTCTATCTTTACTCCGTCAATAGTATTGATTTCTTCGGAAGCGTATTTTTGCTCCATTGTCTTTAAAATTCCATCAACATTTAATTGAGGTGTTAATTGAATTTTTTTCTTACTCATAAAATAAGAGGTATAGGTTTTTCTAAGCGAACTTACCGAGGTTTTTAGGTCTGCTAAATAACTTAAAAACAATGCGATTCCCACCAAGCTATCTCTACCATAGTGCAATTCTGGATAAATAATACCTCCATTTCCTTCGCCGCCAATTACCGCATTAGTTTCTTTCATCTTTGTAACTACATTCACCTCTCCTACTGCGCTAGCCGTATAGGTTCCGTTTCTCTTTTTAGTAATATCGCTTAAAGCTCTCGATGAAGACATGTTAGAAACCGTGTTCCCTGGAGTATGTTGCAATACATAGTCAGCAACTGCTACTAAGGTATATTCCTCTCCAAACATATCGCCGTTTTCATCTACAAAAGCCAAACGATCTACGTCGGGATCAACTACAATTCCGAAATCAGCACGTTCTTCTAATACCTTATTCATTAAATCACCCAAATGTTCCTTTAAAGGTTCTGGGTTGTGAGGAAACTCGCCGTTAGGAGTACAATACAACTTTACTGGCTCAACACCTAAGGCTTCTAGGAGAGCCGGTACTGCAATACCACCTGTTGAATTAACACCATCTACAACCACTTTAAATTTTGCTTTTTTTATAGCCTCAACATTCACGAGCGGTAAGTCTAAAATTTCGTCTACGTGCAAATCTATATAGGCATGGTTATTCGTTATTTTTCCCAAATTATCCACCTCAGAAAAATCGATTAGTTCATTTTCTGCAATATCCAATATCATTTGACCTTCCTTAGCATTTAAAAACTCCCCTTTATGGTTTAACAATTTAAGAGCATTCCATTGTTTTGGGTTGTGACTAGCGGTTAATATAATTCCTCCATCGGCATGATCCAACACTACAGCAACTTCAACAGTTGGCGTAGTTGATAAATCTAAATCTACCACATGAATACCTAAACCTACTAAAGTATTCATCACTAATTGTTGCATCATATGCCCCGATATACGCGCATCTCTTCCAACTACTACTTTATAATGATCTTTAGCTACTTGTTGTTTTAGCCAACAACCATAGGCAGCTGCATATTTTACTGCATCTAAAGGGGTTAAGTTCTCCCCTTGTTTCCCTCCAATAGTTCCTCTAATACCAGAAATAGACTTAATTAATGTCATCCTATAAATTTTAAACAAAGATACTTTTAAATCATAAAAACTACATAAGCATTTTGTAATTTGTGAAAGTATTTTTTTTAAATTTAATAAACCTTTTAATGTCTAATTTATAATTAAAGTGAACTATTTAGCACATATTTATTTATCTAACGAGGAAGAAGAAATTACTCTAGGTAATTTTATAGCAGATGGTGTAAAAGGAAAAAAGTACATTCAATTTCCTTCGGGTATTCAACAGGGGATTTTATTACACCGAGCAATCGACAGTTTTACCGACACCCACCCCATTGTAAGAAAAAGTACGAAGCGATTGCATAAAAAATACGGTCACTATAGCGGGGTTATTGTTGATATTTTGTACGATCACTTTTTAGCAAAAAACTGGATGCAATACCATTCCGTTCCCTTACATAAATACATTGAAAATTTTTATAACTTCATAAATTTTAATTTTGACAGTTTAACCCCTAGAATTCAGAAAATGATGCCTTATATGATTGAGCAAAATTGGTTGTTAAGTTATGCTTCAATTGAAGGAATAGGTAAGATTCTTGATC
>JAAEPP010000333.1 GCA_024232495.1 Flavobacteriaceae bacterium | reverse complement strand
TTATTAGAAGAAGAGAAGATACTCTCAATGATTTGGAAAGCAGGTATGAACATTTATCGAAAATTTTATATTCAATCCCTGCGCAGACAGTATCTTTTTGTTTGCTAAAGGTCTAGCTGTAGAATATAGATACCTCATGAAGTCTCCAAGGACATAAACTCTTACCGCTGTAGCCTCACTTTGTAAGTGAAAAGCATATTGATTTCAAAGTCCTATTTACTGCGAAGAATATAATAGTAAAGGTAGATTCAGCTTTGAGAATCATAGTTTCCTACTTAGCAGTATGTTTTATAGCTGTTATTTTCCAATGAGCACTCAAGTTTCGCCCCATTATGATCAAGATGTATCTGATAATATATTCACATGCAGTTTTGTTCATGGTAAGTATAATTGGTCATCTGATTTTCTCAATATGAAATAATGATATGTGAAGGGTCTGTGTTATTTGACTTTCAGTTTAGTTCCTTCAAAGAAGTTACAAAAAAGCCAATTGAAATACAATTGAAAACTGCTGATAGGTAAGTTTTATCTTCATCTGATAGCTTTCATGTTGATATGTTTTCACATCATCATTAGAGCAAGGGCAGCACATAACCTAGATACCCTAGTGGTGTATCCTAGTGGCCAAGATGCTTGATTTCTAATGCTTGGTTTCAACCTTCTTGGGTTTAAATGCAGGAAGGGCTAAAATTATGCTTTCTACCAAATCAGATGTGAATCCTTCAGAGGTTGTTGGATTTTTGTTCTATTATATTAGCTCTAGGGGCAAAGGCTATAGCTAAATCAGCTGAAAACTACGATACTTAAAATATGCCTTAACAATGAAATATCCTTGCCTGATGTCGTATTTAGTATCAAGTTTGACTCAGTAAACATATCATTTTAAATAGATTCATTCCTCTAACTTTTGCACGAACCCACGCAACGTCACAATTATTTTTCTCAGCCCTACTGAAAAGAAGATAGATCATTGTAACCAAATCTGGAAGGTTTTATCTCTCAGGTTTTTGCTCTAGGACCTTTCATGACTGCCTGTTACATAGACGAATTAATTATTGTATTGTACTGAACTAATGTATGAAATATAATGTATTCAAATGACCTACCAAAACAGAGCTTTGGAAAATTTGAAAAGTGTTATTTGAATCATAAATGCTAAAACGTCCTTGGAGTTCTGCTTGGTCTTTTAGGTTAGAAATTATCTGCCATTATGATAAGTTTGCTCCATTTTTAGAGTAGATTGCACCCCTGATATTCGTATTACGGTATATCTCAGTGAAAAACACATACTATGTGTAAAATACAAACACATACACATATTTCCCCAT
>JAAEPP010000332.1 GCA_024232495.1 Flavobacteriaceae bacterium | reverse complement strand
CACAGTGCCATAGTTTTCCCAATTCATACCTTCTTGAAATGATGATTCCATATGTTGTTTAAAATAATTCGCATTTAACCCCAAAAATTGAATAAAATTTTGGCTTCTTCCTTTTTGTTTTAAAGCATTTTGAAGTTTTTTCCGATAAAGTGTTACATAATAATCCTTATTGCATTCTTTACAAAATCTCTTTCTTTTACCATGGTCACATAAACGACCACCACAACCTTTATTACCACAATTACATATATCTTTTTGCTTTTTCGTATCTTTACAGTAAGCAGACCCTGAACCTACCGTGTCACAATCAGGATCTCGACAGTTTTTTACAGTCAAGCCTGATCCACACCCACATACTTCATCGCCTTTTGGAGTTCTATAGTTATTTTTACAGTGCTCATTTTCCTTGCATTGATAAATCCCTTTGCTATGTTCACAGCAATATTCACGTATTTCTCTCCCATTTCTAATTCTAATATAAAAATGCCTTTCACTTTCTTTATCATAATTTAAAGGTCTTTGTCTATCTATTTTTCCGTGTTTACTCATTTTAACTTTTTAATAATAGAAAAGTATTTTTTAAAAAGAAACATTTTTATTTCGGTTTTGAAAATTTTATATTTTAATATTTGAATTTCTGATAATATTGAAACTAGATTCACGTCCTCTTACTTATATATATATAATATAATATAATAGGGAGAACGTGAATCTGGTTGTAGTAAATTATTAATTTTTAAATATCCATATTTAGCCTTAAAAGCTACATGTTGAATCCGTATTAAAACCTACCTTGAAAAAATTAAATAAGATCATTGCTCTGAATTGCTCCATTATTTTTTGATAGACCCCTTAGCACGCGTACTTTTTTTTTCATTGTTTTTTTGTCAATTTTT
>JAAEPP010000331.1 GCA_024232495.1 Flavobacteriaceae bacterium | reverse complement strand
GGCTGTTCCCGTGGACAGAACAGTTGTAAAACGTATGTTTACAACGTTTTCGAGCAAACGGAATCGTTTTATTTCATGCGAAAGGCGTACTTTATAAGAAAGGGAGGTGAACTCCTATTGTAGGGCCTAGTTTTCACTGAGTTTCACGGGGAACTCTAAGAAACCCTCGATGCAAGAAGCTCTAGGCTGTTCCAATGGACAGAACTGATGTAATACGTATGTTTACAACGTTTTAGAGGAAACGGAATCGTGTTATTCCATGCGACAGGGGTACTTTATAAGAAAGGGAGATAAACTCTTTTTGCAGGGACTAGTTTTCACTAAGTTTCACGGGGAGCTATAAGAAACCCTCAAGGCAAGAAGCTCTAGGCTGTTACCAAGAACGGAGCTGTTGTAATACGTATGTTTACAACGTTGATGAGCAAAATGAACCGTTTTACTCAATGCAAAAGGCGTACTTTATAAGAAAGGGAGGTGAACTCTTATTGCAGGGCCTAGTTTCAACTAAGTTTAACGGGGAAGTATAAGAAAACCTCGATGCAAGAAGTTCTAGGCTGTTCCCATGGACAGAACTGTTGTAATACGTATGTTTACAACGTTTTAGAGCAAACAGAATCGTTCTATTCCATGCGAAAGTTGTACTTCATTAGAAAGTGAGGTGAACTCTTAATGCAGGGCCTAGTTTTCACTAAGTTTCAAGGGGAACTATGAGAAACCCTCGGTGTAATTAGGTCTTGGCTGTTCAAATGAACAGAAATGTTGTAATACGTATGTTTAAAACGTTTTAGAGCAGACAGAATCCTATTATTCCATGCGAAAGGCGTACTTTATAAGAAATTTGGTTGAACTATTATTGCGGGGCTAAGTTATTACAAAGTTTCATGGGGAACTATAAGAAATCCTTTGTGTAATAAGTTCTAGGCTTTTCCCATGGAATAATAGGAT
>JAAEPP010000330.1 GCA_024232495.1 Flavobacteriaceae bacterium | reverse complement strand
GATCCTGTACTCCTAATATGAAATATTATTGATGGTTAACACGGTAAAAGAGATAAATTCCATAAATAAGTATTTTATGCATCATTTTTTGAATTGGTGCTTAGCTGATCAAATTTTGTTCATCTAACCACCAATTGGTACTGAGCCCTCTTAAAGTGTAACACTGACGATCCTGTACTCCTAATATGAAATATTCCTGATGGTTAACATGGTAAAAGAGATAAATTACATAAATAAGTATTTTATGCATCATTTTTAGAATTGGTGCTTAGCTGGTCAAATTTTGTTCATCTTACCACCAATTGATACTGAGCCCTCTTAAATATGAAACTTGTATATATTTGGCATTTAATATGTAATAATATGGAATAAAATGTAAATATTTGACAAATAGCATTATTTCTTCAAATTTGGCATGATTAGGGGAACATTTGTTATTATACTCGTATGAGGATTTTGGTGTTTGTGCGTCGCATGGACGTTATTCATGCCTGACACAAGTTGGGTTATATTTTGAAAATAGCGTAAATCCTCATAAAACAGTTTTATATCATGAGACTGACGTAAATATTTGAAAAATGGCATTATTTCTGCGAATTTGGCATAAATAGGTGAAAATTTGATATTATATGAGATTTCGGTGTTTGCGCGTCGCATATTCATGCCTGATACAACTAGGGTTATATTTAAAAAAAAGCGTGAATCCTCATAAAACAGTTTTATATCATGAAACTGACCTAAATCTTTAAAAAATAACATTATTTCTGCGAATTTGTCATGATTAGGGGAGCATTTGATATTTTATGAGGATTAGGGTATATGCGCGTTGCATAGACGTTATTCATGCCTGATACAAATAGGGTTATATTTAAAAATAGCGTAAATCCTCATAAAACAGTTTTATATCATGAAACTGACGTAAATACTTGAAAAATAGCATTATTTCTGCGAATTTGTTAAGATTAGGGGAACATTTGATGTTATATGAGGATTAGGGTATTTACGCGTCGCATGGAGGGTATTCATGCCTTATACAACTAGGGTTATATTCTGAGAAAGCGTAGCATGAATCCAGATAAAAAACTTTTATGTCAAGAAACTCAAAGGTGAGATGGTGGAAGTATATTTGAGAGGGCTGCTTATTTGTTAATTTTCTTG
>JAAEPP010000329.1 GCA_024232495.1 Flavobacteriaceae bacterium | reverse complement strand
GACCGTAAAAGCTTTGTGGACCGAAAGCGCAAAGATCTTGTTCACTGCCGTGTCATTAAAAATTTATAGTTTATCCACAAGCCCGTGATGCACTATGTATCATATCCACGAGCCCCTGGCATACTATAATGTTTTTTTTTTTAACTACATGTCCTCTACCACGTGTACTGTTCACTTTTGTGTAAAGAAATAATGAATTGAGAATCAATATTTCTGTAACCTATAGAGCTAGTTTTCAATTTGCCATTTTCATCAGGGAATGGACGTTAACGGATCCTCAAGTTCAGTTTGGGGGGCTTTTCCCCCTTTATTTTGACAAAATATAACCGATGGACTGGTGAAACATTTTAAGTTTCTATATATTTTTTATATAAATTTTATGAAAACCATCACAATTTACTGCCTGGGTGTTTTGGATAGAGTGGGTTCTGGGTATCAAATTTGCCATTTTCATTGGGGAATCAACGTCAACGGACCCTCAAAGTCGGTTCAGGGGGGATTATTCCTATTTGACAACAAGGGAGCGTTAAGATATAATTTAATCATCTGTTACAACAATAATCTTGTACAAGGAACTTTGCCTTTAAAATAATGAATTGAGAAACGATATATCTGTAACCTATAGAGCTAGTTTTCAATTTG
>JAAEPP010000328.1 GCA_024232495.1 Flavobacteriaceae bacterium | reverse complement strand
GGAACGTTGATGTAAAGTAGTGTTACTTTTGAATTTAAAATTTCATAAAATTTCATTGCTTTATTAAACACATCGACGTTTTCTAATGAAAAGTCGCAAGCAAATACCGCATTCTTTATTTTGAAACTATCATGCTTATTCTTTATCACAAGTACAGGCACTTCTGAATAACGTACTACTTTTTCAGTATTTGATCCAACAAAAACTTCAGTTAAACCACTACTTCCATGAGAGCCCATCACAATTAGATCTGCATTTTTTTCTTTGGCTACCTGGTTTAACTCGTTAAATTCGGTGTAATTGTATACAGAATCAGTTACAGTAATACCTTTCAAAAAGTCTTTGTCTAGAAATTCTTCAAAGCGTTTTTTCGCAAGTTTTATGTAATAGATGCCTTCTAACATTTCTTTTGTTTGGCTATTGGTAAGAACATTGTCATTCATTCCCATCATGTGCAGGGCTATGATCTCTGCGTTATAATTTCTTGCAAGATCTGAGGCAACTCTGAGAGCATATTCTGAACATTCAGAAAAATCGACTGGGACTAATATTTTTTTCATAGTTCTTAATTTAATGTTTTTTAAAAGATGCTTTTCTTTTTTCTAGTTGTTTAGTTAAGTCCTTAATAGAGTTTTTTGCAGCCAATTCAAAGTTTTTTTCTTTTGAAGAAGCGAAGATTTTTGGACCTGGTATACTGAGTTCAATTTCACAAATATGGCCTTCGCCTTTAGGATCATTTTCTAATTTAAAAAATACGTTCGCATTAATAACCCAATCGAACTTAGTCCCTAATTTATTCAACTTCTTTTTCACATACTCGTTCATTGTTTCGCTTGTAAGCATTTTAACATATTGAATATTTATTGTCATGGTGATTTATTTTATGATTCTTACTCAAATCTAACGATTTTATCGAAATAAAATTATGATTTATGTCATAAAAAATAAAGACTAGATAAAGTTAAAGGCAATTTGATTAAATATCATTTTATTCTTAATAAAGGCTTATTTTTGCAGGATACGAACAACTTAAAATTATGAAAAAAAAGAGTGCTACTCTTCAGTTATCTAAAGAAGAAATGAAAGCATATGGTTATCAGGTAGTTGATGCGATTGTTGAGCATTTTGACACTCAAGATCAAAAGCTTCCGGTAGCAATAGGAACTAGAAAGGAAATGGATTCTTTGTTTTTAGAAGAAGCTCCAGAAAACCCAATGGAGGCCCAAGATGTTTTAGATTTTGTTTTAAAAAAAGTAGTTACAAAAAGTACGATCGTATCACATCCTAAAGCTTTTTCATTTGTGCCTGGCCCAAGTAATTATGTCAGTGTTATGGCTGATACTTTAGCAACAGGGTTCAATATTTTTTCTGGTGGTTGGGCAGCCTCTCCTGCCGCTGCAGCTCTTGAAATTATAACCATGAATTGGTTATTAAAAATATATAGTTTTCCAGTAGTAAAAGGAGGGGGTATTTTTACAAGTGGTGGCTCTATGGCCAATCTTACAGCTATAGTAACAGCCAGAAGAATTAAATGTGGAGATGATTTTTCAAAAGCAATTATATACCTGTCAGATCAAGCGCATTCCTCGAATATTAAAGCGATTCGAATTTTAGGATTCAGAAAAGAACAAATACGAGTCATTCCTACTAATTTGGAATTTAAATTTTCAATTAATAAATTAAAAAATGCAATCGCAAAAGACCGTTTAGAGGGGCTCCATCCATTTTGTGTTGTTGGAACTGCAGGAACGACAAATACGGGTACCGTAGATCCGCTATCTGAAATTGCGTTGATTTGTAAAAAGGAAAATATATGGTTTCACGTAGATGGAGCTTATGGAGGTGCTGCAATTTTATCGCGAGACGGAAAGAAAATGTTGAAGGGTATTGAAAAAGCAGATTCCCTTACAGTTGATCCGCACAAGTGGTTTTACCAGCCCTACGAGATGGGATGTTTATTAGTTAGAAATAGTGCTCATTTAAAAGGAACTTTTACAGCAACACCAGAATATTTAAAAGATGTTGAGGGGAATAAATCAGAAATTAATTTTTATGACCACGGTGTGCAGCTAACGAGAAGATTTAGAGCTTTAAAATTTTATATGTCTATAAAAACTTTTGGCTTAAAGGAGTTTAGAAACGCGATTACTTATAATATAAAATTAGCAGAGCAACTGGAAGATTATTTGAGAAAAAGTCCAAGTTGGGAAGTAATATCTCCTGCAACTCTTGCAGTTATTAATTTTAGATACCATCCAATTGGCGAAAAATTAAGTGACAAAAAATTAGATGAAATAAATCAATATATTTCAGAAAAGATAATTGCATCCCAAAAAGCCTTATTAGTAACCACAATTTTACATGGTCAAATAGTTTTAAGGATGTGTTTAATAAACCCAAGAACGACCTTAAATGATATAAAGGATACACTTGCCATAGGTTTAGAAGTGATGAAAAATAAAAATCCCTTCTAAATGACTGAATCAGACATAATTATTGTGGGGGGGGGAGCTGCAGGTTTTTTTTCTGCGATTAATATTGCTGAAAATAATCCTGGGTTAAAAATTATAATTCTTGAACGAGGTAGTGAGGTACTAACTAAGGTTCGAATTTCTGGTGGTGGTCGATGCAATGTAACTCATGCAGAATTTATTCCAAATCAACTCAGCTTAAATTATCCAAGAGGCGAAAAAGAATTACTAGGTCCTTTTCATACCTTCATGACTGGAGATACTATGGAGTGGTTTGAAAAAAAAGGGATACCTCTCAAAATAGAGGAAGATGGAAGAATTTTTCCTGAAAGTAATTCTTCACAAGCCATTATCGATTGTTTTATAAAGGAAACAGAAAGACTAAACATTGAAGTTTTAAAACAACATCCAGTTAAGTCGATTAAAAAAGAAATAAATAATTGGATAGTTTCAACAGAAAAAAAATCATTTAACAGTAAAAAGCTAATGATAGCTACCGGGAGCAATACGAAGATATGGAGTCTTTTAAAGAATCTTGGGCATTCTATTGTCCCTCCAGTCCCTTCGTTATTCACTTTCAATATCAATGATAATCGTATTAAAGAATTACCGGGAATTTCTACTATGGCATCGGTAAGCGTATTGTTAAAAAACGGAACTACTAAATTAAAATCTGAAGGCCCATTATTAATAACTCACTGGGGTCTTAGTGGTCCCGCAATTTTAAAATTATCAGCCTGGGGTGCAGTCGATTTATTTGATGTGAACTATCAATTTAAAATAAAAGTAAATTGGTTAAAATCCGAAACTAAAGAGACCGTTTTTGAAATATTAAAAGAACTAAAAGATAGGCATGTAAAAAAATCGTTATGTACCAACACTCAATTAGGTTTGCCAAAAAGACTATGGCAAAATTTATTAATGGCCTCAAAAATTTATGAAAATCAAAAATGGGCAGAGACTAATCATGTTCAATTAAAAGAACTGGCATCTCAATTAACACAATCGATTTTTCATGTTCAAGGTAAAAGTACTTTTAAGGAAGAATTTGTAACTGCCGGGGGTATTAATTTAAAAGAAATAAATTTTAAGAGATACGAAAGTAAAATTCATAAAGGATTGTTTTTTGCTGGAGAAGTACTAAATATCGATGCTATCACGGGAGGCTTTAATTTTCAGAATGCTTGGACAGGAGGGTTTATAGCTGCAAAAGCAATTGCAACTACAGACTAAAAATATTGATTTAGCTTTTAAGAACTAAGAAAACATTTATCTTTGAACTTATATACATAGTTTATGATTGAATCTGATTTTTTACCAAAAAATTATAGCGATTTACCATCCAACGGGAATGTGACTTGGGAGTCTCCAAGTAACATTGCGCTGATAAAATATTGGGGGAAATATGGTGAGCAATTACCAGCCAACAGTTCCTTAAGCTTTACATTAAGTAATTGTAAGACTAAAACAGTATTAAAATATCAATTAAAAAAAGAAGCCTCAAAAAGCTTTGATTTTGAAGTTTTTCTTGATGATAAACCTGCACCTAATTTTAAACCTAAAATTGAACTATTTTTTAAAAGAGTAGAACTGTATCTACCATTTTTAAAAGACTTTTATTTTGAAATAAATACAACGAATACATTTCCGCACAGCAGTGGTATTGCCTCTTCGGCAAGTGGAATGAGTGCGCTAGCTTGTTGTTTGATTGATTTCGAAAAAAAAATAAGTAATGAAGAAAATTCAGATCAATATTGGATTCAAAAGAGCTCCTTTGTAGCCAGGTTAGGTTCAGGATCCGCATGTAGAAGTTTGGAGGGAAACATAGTCGTATGGGGTGATCACTCAAAAATTGAAAACAGCTCTAATTTGTTTGGTGTTAAATACGAGGGCGAAGTTCACGAAAATTTTAAGAACTACCAGGATACTATATTGTTAGTCGATAAAGGTGAAAAGCAAGTAAGTAGTTCAGTTGGACATAATTTAATGCATCAACATCCATTTGCCACTAAGAGATTTGAACAAGCTAATGAAAATATAACTCGATTATTACCAGTTTTGAAAAGTGGTAATCTTTCAAAATTCATTGAAATAGTTGAAAGTGAAGCCTTAACGCTTCATGCTATGATGATGACCTCTTTACCTTATTTTATTTTAATAAAACCAAATACCTTAGAAATTATTAATAAAATCTGGGAATATAGAAGGAAACTAAATTCCAATGTATGCTTTACTTTAGATGCTGGTGCTAATTTACATCTTTTATATCCTGAAAATGAAAAAAATCTTATCTTGGAGTTTATAAAAAATGAGTTAGTTGCTTATTGTCAAAATGGGCAGTATATTTGTGACCAAGTTGGAATTGGAGCAAAAAAAATGTAACTTTAACCAACCAAATAAAATTTCAATGTACGGACCGTTATTTTATTCAAAAATATTACTCTTTGGAGAATATGGAATTATTAAAGATTCAAAGGGATTATCGATTCCTTACAATTTCTATAACGGTGCTCTAAAAATTGATGAGTCTCGTGCCAAAGCTCACCGAGAATCAAATCAAAACTTAGAGCGTTTTTCTACTTATTTAGAAAATTTGCAAACAGACCATGCTAAGTTGGTTTCTTTTGATATTACCAAGTTAAAAAAGGACATTGAAAAAGGTTTGTATTTCGACTCTAGTATCCCTCAAGGATATGGGGTTGGAAGCAGCGGAGCTCTTGTAGCCGCTATTTACGATAAATATGCTTCCGATAAAATTACGGTTTTAGAAAATTTAACACGAGAAAAGTTGTTGAAATTAAAAACTATTTTCTCAAGTATGGAGTCTTTTTTTCATGGAAAATCCTCAGGATTAGATCCATTAAATAGTTATTTAAGCTTGCCGATATTAATTAATTCAAAAGATCACATCGAGCCTGCAGGAATTCCATCACAACTTAGAGATGGAAAAGGGGCAATTTTTTTATTGGATAGCGGTAAAACTGGTGAAACCGCACCAATGGTTCAATTATTTATGGAAAAGATGAAAGAAGAAGGATTTCGTAAAATGGTTAAAAATCAATTTGTAAAACATACCGATGCTTGTGTTTCAGACTTTTTACAAGGAAACATCAATTCTTTATTTAGTAATGTAAAAAAGTTATCTAAGGTTGTTTTGGACAATTTTAAACCAATGATTCCTAATGAGTTTCACACCTTGTGGAAAAAAGGAATAGAAACCAATGCCTATTACCTCAAACTTTGTGGATCTGGCGGAGGTGGTTATATGTTGGGTTTTACCGAAGATGTAGATCAAGCCAAGAAAGCACTCAAAAATTATAAGTTAGAAGTAGTTTATAGTTTCTAATCTCTTTTTTATGTTTAGTAGAAAGCAAAAATACTTTTTCTTTAAGTTATTTAGCTTGTTTTCAGTAGTGAGAGGCTACAACATATTAATCATCATAATTGCACAATATCTTACCTCTATTTATATTCTAGCTCCTCAACTTTCCATCAAAGAAATTCTCTTTGATATAAACCTATTTATGATTGTAGTAGCCTCTGCAACCGCAATTGCCTCCGGATATATTATAAATAATTTTTATGATAGCGAAAAAGATTTAATTAATCGTCCTACTAAATCAATGTTAGATAGGCTAGTAGGTCAGCAAAAAAAACTTAATTTTTACTTTATATTGAATTTTTTGTCGTTAGTTTCTGCTCTTTTTGTTTCGTATAAAGCAGCACTATTTTTCTTCTTATTTATTTTTGGAATTTGGTTTTATTCTCATAAACTCAAAAAATATCCTTTCATAGGAAACTTGGTTGCTGCTACTTTAGCAGTAATCCCTCTTTTTGCTGTTTTTATTTATTACAAGAATTTCGACCTGGTTATTTTCGTTCATGCTACTTTTTTATTCATTATCATATCGATGCGGGAATTGGTTAAAGATTTGGAAAACCTTAAAGGAGATCTTTTACAAAAATACCACACAATACCGGTCATTTACGGGAGTTTGGTTTCAAAAAAGATACTAACATTTTTGAGTATTCTGGCGTTACTTCCTACTTATTTGCTCATAGTTAAATTTGATATTGGTGCTATGGATTTTTATTTTTTAGGAAGTATAATAGCCCTTCTGATATTTGTTATTTTATTATGGAAATCAAACAAAAAACTACATTATTTGGTATTACATAATATTTTAAAATTCATTGTAGTTATTGGAGTATTTTGTATTTTTTTAATCAACGCAAATAGGATTTCATTTTAAATTTTTAGTATTTTTATTTAATTAAAAATGATCATCGATAATTTATCATTTAGTTTAGCTGTACCGCAGGTAATTAAAACTCAAATTTAAAAAATGAAATACATAACTATTTTACTTGTGCTTATGGGGACCTTTTTCCCGATTTTAGCCCAACAAACCATTAATGGATCTGTCTTTCATGATGGGATTCAGCGAGATTATATACTATATATTCCGGCGATTTACGATGGCAGTGCAGATTTCCCTTTAGTTCTAAATTTTCATGGATTTGGGAGTAATGCAAACGAACAAATGTTTTACGGCGATTTTCGCGATATAGCTGATACAGAAGGATTTCTTTTGGTTCATCCTCAAGGAACTATATTAAATGGACTTCAATATTGGAATGTAGGATCTCCAGGAAGTAGTGGAAGTACAATAGATGATGTTGGTTTTACCGAAGCATTAATTGATGAATTAGCAAATTTATATACCATAAATTTAGACAGAGTATATGCAACAGGAATGTCTAATG
>JAAEPP010000327.1 GCA_024232495.1 Flavobacteriaceae bacterium | reverse complement strand
TTAGTTTAAATTCATTGTAAATTGAGTGCAATTGATTCCCATTGAGTGTAATTGAGTTCCTTTGAGTCCATTTGAGTGTAATTGAGTCCAATTCAGTCATAAATGTTCGTAAATTTAGTGTAATTGAGTATAATTGAGTCCAATGGAGTGTAAATTGAGTCAAATTCAGTTTAAATTGATTGTAAATTGAGTGTAATTGATTCCAATTGAGTGTAATTGAGTCCAATTGAGTCCATTTTAGTGTAATTGAGTTCAATTGAGTCCAATTGAGTTCAATTGAGTCCAATTGAGTCTAATTGAGTCCGTTTTAGTGTAAATTGAGTGTTATTGAGTCCAATTGAGTGTAATTGAGTCCAATTGAGTCCATTTTAGTGTAATTGAGTCTAATTGAGTCAATTTTAGTGTAATTGAGTCCAATCGAGTCCAATTGAGTCCAATTGAGTCCATTTGAGTTTGATTGAGTCTAATTCAGTCTAAATTGATTGTAAATTGAGTGTAATTGAGTCCAATGGAGTGTAAATTGAGTCAGATTCAGTGTAAATTGAGTCCAATTGAGTCCAATTGAGTCCATTTGAGTCCATTTGAGTCCATTTGAGTCCATTTGAGTCCATTAGAGTCCATTTGAGT
>JAAEPP010000326.1 GCA_024232495.1 Flavobacteriaceae bacterium | reverse complement strand
TAAGAAACCATCGAAGTAATAAGTTCTAAGCTGTGCCCATGGACAGAGCTGTTGTATTACGTAAATGTACAAGGTGTTAGAGCAAACGGAACCCTTTTCCTCCACGGGGAATGCGTGCTTTATAAGAAATTGAGGTGAACTATTACTGCGGGGCTAAGTTTTTACTAAGTTTCATTGGGAACTATAAGAAACCATCGAAGTAATAAGTTCTAAGCTGTTCCCATGAACAGAACTGTTGTAATACATATGTTTACAATGTTTTAGACCTAACGGTATCCTTTTATTCAATGCGATAGGCGTGCTTTATGAGAAATTGAGGTGAACGATTATAGCAGGGCTATCTTTCCACTAAGTTGATTGGGGAACTATAAGAATTCCTCAGTGTAATAAGTTCTATTCTGTTCCCAAGGACAGAACTGTTGTAATATGTATGTTTACAACGTTCTACAGCGCACGGAATCGTTTTATTCCATGCGAAAGTAGTAATCGATAGGCAACGGAGCTGTACTCTTATTGCGGGGCTAAG
>JAAEPP010000325.1 GCA_024232495.1 Flavobacteriaceae bacterium | reverse complement strand
ATATTCGGTGGTCCCATAGCACCATGCTGTGTTGTCACACGCATTTCAGCATGAGATACCACATCATCAGTAAAGCCATTTACAGCCATATTCCCAGGAGGATCAACCGTATGACCACTGGACGTTGGAGGAGACCCACGTAAATAATTTACTGAATTATCTTTATTGTTTTCATCTAAGGCATTATTATTCAACAATGCATATAGAGTGGGTGCACTCCAATAGTGTCGGTTTTAGAAAAAAGAAGAAGGGCTTCCCTTATTTACCTGATTTATATACTTTTATAATGACAAAAAACAAAAAATATAATCAGAAGGAAAGCCCACTATGAAAGATACACTCTTAACAAAGCTTAAGCAATTGATTTCTGAAGAAATTGCAGGTACTCCTCAACTTGTAGGAGATATTTTAGATCAGAGTTCTAGCATTTCTATTTACACTCAAGTTAATGCTATTATTCAAGAAATAAGCGATCATCTCTGGAGTGAATATCTTAAAACTGTACTCACAAACCCCTTATTTTTATACTACATACGTATGCTCGGGGCTAAAATGGCATTAAAGCTAGAAGGATATCGATTGGTATCGATAACACTTCCAAGTGGTACTAAAATTAAGGTTAAAAGTCCTTTCTTCACGCATGCACAGAAAAAAAAACGGAAGAAAAGTGGGTCAAATTCAACAAGACTGGGCTCTCATCTCGCTTTAGATATCGTAGGATATTCCGAAAAAATCGCGAAAAATTTGTTACATAAGTGCGTAGAGCTTTCGGCATTGACCTCTTCCTTTGAGATAGCCGCACAAATCTTAAATCGTGAAGGTGTCTCTTTTGGGGCGAATAAATTACGTGCGTTGTGCACGAGTTTTATGCTTCCTGCGTCAAGCCCTCAAAAGAGAGCTACGTTGAGTCTTCAGGAGGGAGAAAGTTTTGTCGGTAAACGAGTATTAGTTTTAGCAGATGGTGGACGGGTAAGACAGAGAAAGTACAAGAAAGGAGCTATCCCTAAAGGAAAGAAGCTACATGGTTTTAATTCAGAATGGAAAGAACCTAAACTCTTCACCTTGTATGTTGTTGATGATAACGGTAGAATTATACAGGAGTGTCCTCCATTCGTTGACGGCACAACACAACCTCTACCAGAATTTTTAGAGCTTCTTGATGCTTATTTTAAAGAAACCGAGATCAGTAAAGCATTAGAAGTTACCGTATTAGGAGATGGAGCAGAGTGGATTTGGAAAAATATACCAGAACTCTTAGAAGATAATGGGCTTCCCCGTGAGAACATACATGAAATCATTGATTGGAGTCATGGTGTGCAGAATTTAAACGCGGCATTAAAACTCCTTCCTTCAAATAAAAAAAAGATATCTTTTGACATGAAGAGAGCAAAGAATCTACTCTTCAAAGGAGATGCTGAGGGTATCCTAGAAATGTTTAAAAGTACCTTTAAACTAACTGAAAAAAGTAAAGCAGTTAAGAAGATTGAGGGGTACTTTCTTGGGAATAAGAAAAGGCTGCAATATGAAACAATACGAAATAAAAAATTACCAATAGGTTCAGGATTAATAGAAAGTGCAATTAGAAGAGTTATCAACTTGCGTCTCAAAGCTCCTGGGTCATTTTGGAAATTACCCTTTGCAGAAACGATGCTTTATATTAGATCGCTCCTTCTTTACGGACGGTGGGAATTTTATCTTGAGAATGTAGGCAGAAAACTCCAACAAGATTTTCAGGAGGTATTATCTTTTAAATTAGTAGCTTAGCTAGGAGGTAACAAAATCGACATTTTGAGAGTGCACCCTATAGAACTCATACCTTCAGCTTCTAATGGTTGGCTAGACCATACATAACTATCTACTTTACCAGCAGAGGTAACCCAACTCTTCTCAGCATTTAATACTACCGTATCATTTTCACCCACTGTCGCAGTACTTGTAGGTGCCCAAAAATGACTGCGTGAACCTTTTTCAGAAAATGCAAGAGACGTTGTATGTTTTCCTCTAGCGATTTTGTTACGAAGCTCTTCGTTACCATGAGCTTCAATAACTGCAGTACCTGCATAGTGCATACATAAAACCATTGACGTAGTAGCACATACTCGAGAGATCTCTCCCATAACATCAACAGCTGCACGATGTCCATAGCCCATACCGCCAATATCTTTCGCACTAATTAAGCCAAGGAGCCTGGGCTGTTTAACCTTGGGTCAAAAGACATTTATCTTGTCATTACATCTGTTTTAAAAGATATTGACCATTTATTTAATGGTATTTTTTAAAATACTCTGTATTTAATT
>JAAEPP010000324.1 GCA_024232495.1 Flavobacteriaceae bacterium | reverse complement strand
TCGACCCAAAATCGAAAAAAACCTGATGGTTAGCCCATGGTTTTTGGTAAAAATTGAGCCAAAATGAATTCTTATTGATGGGCCTGGATCAACTTAGAACAGTTCAGTGAGCAATATTAGGCTATAAAAGACTTAGGGAACACACATGATAAACAAAAACCAAAACCCTTGAAAATCGACCCAAAATAGAAAAAAGCCTGATGGTTAGCCCATGGTTTTCGGTACAAATTGAGCCAAAATGAATTCTTATTGATGGGCCTGGATCAACTCAGAACACTTCAGTGAGCAATATTAGGCTATAAAAGACTTTGGGAACACAAATGATAAACACTCTTCAAAATCGACCCAAAATCGAAAAAAGCCTGATGGTAAGCCCATGGTTTTTGGTAAAAATTGAGCCAAAATGAATTCTTATTGATGGGCCTGGATCAACTCAGAACAGTTCAGTGAGCAATATTAGGCTATAAAAGACTTAGGGAACACAAATGATAAACAAAAACTACCCTTCAAAATCGACCCAAAATCGAAAAAAGTCTGATGGTACGCTTATGGTTTTTGGTAAAAATTGAGCCAAAATGAATTCTTCTTGATAGGCTTTTAATCAACTTAGGACAGTTCAGTGAGCAATATTAGGCTATAAAAGACTTAAAAAACACAAATGATAAATAAAAAACTACCCATCAAAATCGACCCAAAATCGAAAAAAGCCTGATGGTTAGCCGATGGTTTTTGGTAAGAATTGAGCCAAAATGAATTATTATTGATGGGCCTGGATCAACTCAAAACACTTCAGTGAGCAATATTAGGCTATAAAAGACTTAGGGAACACAAATGATAAACAAAAACTAAAACCCTTCAAAATCGACCCAAAATTGAAAAAAGCCTGATGGTTAGCCCATGATTTTTGGTAAAAATTGAGCCAGAATGAATTCTTCTTGATGGGCCTGGATCAACTCAGAACAGTTCTGTGAGCAATATTAGGCTATAAAAGACTTAGGGAACACAAATGATAAACAAAAACTACCCTTCAAAATCGACCCAAAATTGAAAAAAG
>JAAEPP010000323.1 GCA_024232495.1 Flavobacteriaceae bacterium | reverse complement strand
TAGTGGAGATAATTTTTAAGGCAAAGAGTATCCCTAAGTACTGATTAATATCTTTACCTATTATCAAATAACCCCACTGTAAATAAGCAATAAAGCTTTTTGGCTGCTAATCGATGTGTATTTTAATGCCTCATTTATAATAGAATATGATTATGTTGAATATATACTCAATACAATAAACAAACAAACAACATTTTAGAAGAATATAAAAGATTTATCATTTTGCTTAGCTGACACATAATCCTGAAAAACGGCAAAAAGATATAATTTTAATAAATTCACAAAAATAAATCCGTGATAGATAACGCTTTTTCCTTTACAGATTCGAAATTAACAGAGCAAAAAATAGTCGGACACCAAATTTCATGTTCATAGAGTAAATAATGAGGGAATTATAAGCCATACAAATTGCTCTTTAATATTCTCCTCATTTGCTACTCATGGGCTCCTCACTGCTAAAACCCCACCGCAGGGTCTAATTTTTTTTTTTTGTTTTTTACCAGATC
>JAAEPP010000322.1 GCA_024232495.1 Flavobacteriaceae bacterium | reverse complement strand
GCCTGGCATCCTAAATCTTCTGAAGAAAATGAACGAACTACGGTAGTGGTAAAGTCTGAAGCTTTTGGTGAGGTACTCCACAGACAAATTGCAGGAGCATTAGCAAAACGAATCGTAAATTATGCAACTGCTGGGCAAGAAGTTTCGCAATCTTCGGACAGTGGTTTTATTAAATTTGGTTCACGTGTAGATATTTTTTTACCTTTAGGTACAAAAATTAATGTAAAACTCAACCAAAAAGTAGTTGGAGGCGTTACGGTAGTAGCTCAAAAATGAAAGATGAAGAACTAAATAATGCATTTTTAAAAGCGGTTAAAAGCATCAATGATCATAAAGATCCTTTCCCCGCTGATTTATTGTTGCGATTGTATTCTTATTACAAAGTAGCCACCAAAGATCAAGATACCCCAAAAAGCAGAACACCTCTGATTAACGCTTTTAAAACTAATGCGCTATTCCAAGCACAGGGACTCACTCCAGATGAAGCAAAAAAACAATACATTGAATGTGCAAAGCATTATTTTTTGTATAGGAAATAATTAAACTATGGTCATCAATCATATAGGAACTAATAATTCTATTTTAAATAAATTTATCGCTGAGATAAGAGATGAAGCTATTCAAAAAGATTCCCTCAGGTTTAGAAGAAATATTGAACGAATTGGTGAAATTTTAGGATACGAATTTAGCAAGTCTATCGACTATGTAACCGAAGCTGTCAAGACACCCTTAGGAATAAAAAACATCCAAATACCCGCAAAAAAAATTGTGATATGCTCCATTTTAAGAGCAGGACTTCCCCTACATCAAGGACTTTTAAATTATTTTGATGATGCGGAAAACGGTTTTATTTCTGCCTACCGACATCATCCAAAAAAAGATAAAGATTTTGAAATAATTGTAGAATATTTTGCTGCTCCGGACATGAAAGAAAAAACGTTGATATTAGCAGATCCCATGTTGGCAACAGGGCAATCACTAATAGCTGTTTATGAGGCAATAAAAAAAACAAGAACAATCGATCATCTCCATATTATTTCAGTGGTTGCTAGTACTGAAGGTATAGCGACTATAAAGGAATCTTTTCCAGCGAACACAAAACTTTGGATTGCTACAATTGATGATCAATTAAATGATAAAGGTTATATTGTTCCTGGATTAGGAGATGCTGGCGATTTAGCATTTGGAACAAAACTATAAGCCCCAACAATTTTTATAGATGCATTATTCATCATTTTTAAATTATATTAATAATTATATCGATCTGACCGAAAAAGAAATCGCTTTTTTACGATCAAATACCAATTATAAAAAATACTTGAAAGGACACTATATTGTTCAACAAGGAGCTGTTTGCAAACATACTAATTTCATTATTTCAGGGTGTACAAAAAATTTTTATGTCGATCAGCAAGGTCAAGAGCATATCGTTACTTTTGCAATTGAAAATTGGTGGTCAGCAGACCTTAGTAGCTTTATAACACAAACTCCATCCGACTTTAACGTT
>JAAEPP010000321.1 GCA_024232495.1 Flavobacteriaceae bacterium | reverse complement strand
TCAAGAGCAACTCCCCGGATACCATAATGTTCAAGTTTAGTTAATAAAATGTTATGATTTACAGTATCAAAGGCCTTTGCAAAATCTAAGAATATACAGCACGAAAATTGATTGTTCTCTATTGCATTTACTAGCTGATTATAAATATCAAGGATTGCCAAGGAAGTTGATTTATGCTTTTGAAAGCCAAACTGATGTGAATATAGTATATTATGTTTGTCAATAAAACCACACAATCTATTATACATAAGCTTTTCAAATATCTTGTTAAAAATAGGAAGTATAGAGATTGGTCGGTAATTAGAAACTTCAAATTTTGATTTTGCTTTAAATACAGGAATGACTTTGGCATATTTTAATGCATTCGGATAGCAACCACTACTAAAAGATAGATTTATCAGAGTCACCAAGGGCTTTGTTATTTCGTTCTTTATCATTTTAATCAAAGAAATAGGTATGTCATAAGCCCCAGCTGATTTTGATGCGTCGAGATTATTTAGCTGATCAAGAACTTCAGTTTCAGTGGCAGGCGATAACATAATGCTTTCAGACGGTGAATCTTTTAAGTAGTCGGTAAAATGTGATTTTGACGTTCCAAGTTTATCCACCAGGGTCTTTGCTATATTTGTAAAAAATTCATTAAATTTATCAGCAACCTCTTTAGAGTCCTTTAAAATTTTCCCATTTGCAGCTACAAGTGAAATTTCGTTGCTTTTTGATTTAGATGTTTTGTTAATAATTTCATTTATTCCGGACCAAATTTTCTTAGAATTGTTTTTAAAGGTTTCAAAGTAGGAGCTGTAATGCAAACGCTTACTTCTTTTAATTAGTTTGTTCAGAGTATCCCTGTAGTATTTATAACGTTGATACCATAATGGGTTTTTTGATTTTAAAAATTTTTTGTAATACTTGTTTTTGATCGAAATTGATTTCAAGATACCATTCGTTATCCAGGGTTTCGTGAGCTGTTTTCTTCTTTTTCTAGATAAACGTTGTAGGGGGGCATGCCTTTGGATAGTATCTAGGACGCTGCTCTGGAAAACATCATATTTGTTGTCGATGTCTTGACTAGGATCATTAAGAAAATCAAAGTTTATATCTTTTATATCTTTAATAAAGTTTAATTCCTTAAAATTTTTAAAATTACGTTTTATAATATTAGATTTTTTGTTTTTATGGATTTTTCTTTCTAATATAATGAAGTTAGGCATATGATCAGATACTTTAGCAATAAAGTTGCCACTTATAGCTTTTAAATCAAGGGAATTTACAAAAATATTGTCAATTAAAGTAGGCCTACTGTTATCTACATACCTAGTAGGTTGTAAAATAACAGGCTGATAATAATTACAGAACATTATGTTTAAGAATTCTTCTACAGGGGTTACCTTATCAAACTTGAGTAAATCAAGATTAAAGTCTCCAGACAAAGTTATTTCCTTCTTTTCTTTAGAAAGTTTTTTTAAAGTATTGTCTAAATAGGTTAAGAAATCAGTTGGGTTCTTACGGGGGTGGTTATAAACTACCCCAAAAACTGAGTTTTCGCATTGAATCCAAAAGGCCTCAAATTCAGAATTATCACTTTTTAGTGTTTTGTTAAGATCTTCACGAGTTTCAAAATTTATATTCTCATTAACATAAAATCCACAACCACCATTCTTAGTTTCACCTATGATTCCTTTAAAAGTTTGGTAACCTGGCAAAGTTAGTGTACAAATTTGATCGTTATTATCTTTTGTATGCCATGTTTCCGAGAGGGCAATAATATCAAAATTAAAATTGAGGTTATTTAAAAGAATATCAAGGTTTTCGTTATTTTTAAGTAAAGATTGAATGTTGGAATGAATTAGGCTAAATGTGGGGTTCTTGGTTATATTTGCCTTGCTAGTTAGCTTATGGAATTTGTGAGTCGAGTAATAATCAAAATTAGAATGAAAATTCGCGTAGGTGTCAATATCATTGTTAAACAGTGATTCGCTTTCTTTAGGGTCGAGTTTGCAAAGATTTAATCTTTCAAGCTGTTGATAATCGCGTGACTCAGTGTTAACTGTCTGGCACCTACATGAAAAATTTGA
>JAAEPP010000320.1 GCA_024232495.1 Flavobacteriaceae bacterium | reverse complement strand
CTGGTTCTGGTTAATCTTGTTCCCAGAACCAGACCTCCTTATGCGGAGGTGTCAGCTATAGGATACAGTCTAGAACCGAATCCTAAAAATATTATTTCACCTATTTTATCCAGGGTGGACTGAAAAACAATGGTACCTACTTCTTCTACAGACCCAGGGCTTTCTAACGATGCATAACACTTATGGTCAAAACAAATCAGAAATATGTTTAATCCTCAAAAGAGTTCAGAAAACGGCTAATTTTTGGCCGAAATCTCGTGCAGTGAAATTGTGATTCCAACTTTCAATTGAATATTTCTCATTAAATGTAGAGGGTCACACCAAAATCTCAGGGTGTTTCCGAAAGCCCTGGGCATCAGCTTTAACATGGATGTGTTGAAAAAATGTTTTGGTCCAGAAATTATTGCTCTAGAGGCATCTTTCTAAAAAACATGTTGTGCAGTTGACATTTTGCGAAAAGGCCATTTTTTTGGAACAAGGTCAATATTTCCATGATCATAGTGTCCAAACCAATTTCCAAAACATCCCAGATGACCGTCTGATTCAGGCGGTCATTTTGGTGTAAAACACTTGGGGTCCGAAAAGTCCAATTGTGGTTGCTAGAAGCTACCAAAGTTGTGAAAAAATGCAAACTCAGAAATCCTGAAAATAATCAAGGTTGTCAACTATTTCAAACACTCGCTCAATTTTCGAGCTATCGACTATTCCTCACAATCCCAGGAAAGCAGACATTCCTAGCTTTCCTGGGATTGTCTGGTTATATATGGTCACTAGGCAAAAACACATTTGTTTGAAATAGTTGACAAAATTTCCCTAAATTTCGCCAATTTTTCCAGCTTGAATTTTGCCATATCTACCCCCTTCTCGCCCCCCAAATGTGATTTCAACTATACCAGAAGGTCAGGCTTGGTAAGCCTTGCCATATTTACCAATTTCAAAGCACAATCTATAGTGAATTTTTCATGTTTTGCTGCTTGTCAGATTATTTTGCAGGCACGTGTGGCGGTTTGGAAATGTATCCCATAGCTGACACCCCCTCATAGCGACTTGACTGGACTCATATCGACATCCTGCAGGTGTGCTTAGGGGAGCCTTCAATTTGGAAACTAG
>JAAEPP010000319.1 GCA_024232495.1 Flavobacteriaceae bacterium | reverse complement strand
TGTTCTGCTCCTCTTCTTGGACTCGAACCAAGGACACCCTGATTAACAGTCAGGTGCTCTAACCAGCTGAGCTAAAGAGGAATTTATTTTTGTAATCGTTTTTATAAGATCGTAATTGATGCCTTTTAAAACCTGTTTGATTTGAAGGCGGGTGCAAATATAAAATATTTTTTATCTGCAACAAATAAATTTTAATTTTTATTAGTTAAATAACCACCTGTAAACATCGTTCCCATTGGCGAACAATACCAGAGTTATTAAAATAATAAATCCTGCCATTTGTGCGTATTCCATAACTTTTTCATTAGGCTTACGTCCAGTAGTCATCTCATAAAGTAAGAAGATTACATGACCTCCGTCCAAGGCAGGAATAGGCAATACATTCATAAAAGCTAATATAATGGATATCAATGCTGTGGTGTGCCAAAAATCAATCCAACTCCAAGTACCAGGAAATAAATTTGCAATGGCTCCAAAGCCTCCAACTTGAGAAGCTCCTTTGGAAGTAAACACATATTTAAATTGCTTTACGTAATCGGTAAGAATGTTGTATCCGTAATTAATTCCTCCTCCCAAACTTTCAAAAAAGCTATATTTTACTTCTTTGTAGGCGTTTAGGTATTCGGTTCCAAAGTTATTAATTCCAATCGTCCCATTTTCAGTGGGAGTAAGATTAAAGGTCTCAACAGCTCCAGCTCTTGCAACTTGTATAATAATTTCATTACCAGGGTTTTTCTTAACCAAATCGGACATATCAGCCCAATTAGTTATTTCAATTCCATTGATCGAGAGTACCCGATCACCTTTTAATAATCCTGCTTTTTGAGCAGGTAAATTTTCAATAATAGTATCCAGCACGGTGCTTCTAACAGGTTGGAAAGGCTGAAGTTCTCCTGCCTTAAACATCGTCATTCCAATATCTTCAGGGACAGATAAAGTTTCTGTATTACCATCAGGATGCTTAACCGTTAAGGAGTTGACTTCTCTTAAAAATAAAAAACGATTTAGGTCATTTAAATTTTCAAATTCTTCTTCGTTTAATTTTAAAACTTGATCCCCGTTTTTAAATCCTAATTCTTTAAAAGTTTGAGAAACTTCAAATCCGTTTGGTAACTGTTCGTTGGTAACTATTTTCTGTCCTACAAAATAAAATATACAGATGTAGATGATCATCCCAACAATAATATTAACCGTAACCCCACCTAACATAATGATGAGTCGTTGCCAAGCTGGTTTAGATCTAAACTCCCAAGGTTGCGGAGGTAAAGCCATTTGTTCTTTGTCCATACTCTCATCGATCATCCCTGAAATTTTCACGTAACCTCCTAGGGGTAACCATCCTATTCCATAAACGGTTTCTCCAATCTTCTTTTTGAATAAGGAATACTTTACATCAAAAAATAAGTAAAATTTTTCAACACGGGTTTTAAATAGTTTTGCAGGAATAAAATGTCCTAATTCATGCAATACAATCAATAACGAAAGGCTTAATAACAGTTGTATGGCCTTAACAGCAAATGGACTCATAGTCTATAAAATTAACGTGCAAAAATAGAAAATTAATATTACAAACCTCACTAACCAAGCGTTTATTACCTTTTTATTAACTATTTAAAAATAAAATTTAATATCTATAATGCAACTCCTACTCCCTTTCTGAAGGTTTCTTTTTAAATAGATGATCTGTTTCATTTGGAATGTGGTTAAAGTCCGCTAAATTTGTGCTTTAAAAAAAATTAAGATGCTGCGTTTTTTTTCCAACTACAAACCTTTTGCAATAGTCCTTTTGGTGCTGTCCATTGTTATCGTTTCTATTTTCTATCAAATCTTAAAGCCAAGAGAGGTATTACCTATATTTCAGCCAGCACAAGTCAATGAAGAGTTGGTCGACAGCACCATACAGCATGTAAAAAAATACCATACAATTGCAGATTTTTCTTTGATCAATCAAAATGGAAAAACAGTCACTCAAGACACCTACAATAATAAAATTTATATAGCCGATTTTTTCTTTACTACCTGCCAAACAATTTGTCCTATTATGACCGACCACATGGTGATTCTACAAAACAAGTTAAAACTGGATCCAGATATAATGCTGCTCTCACATACAGTGACTCCCGAAATAGATTCGGTCGCACAACTTAAAAAATACGCCTTAAATAAAGGAGTGTTGGACAGCAAATGGAACTTAGTGACCGGTGACAAAAAAGAAATCTATCAATTAGCTCGAAAATCATATTTAGCGGTAAAATCAAACGGTGATGGAGGAGAGTATGATATGATTCATACCGAAAACTTTATACTTGTTGACCAAAAAAAAAGAATTAGAGGCTATTATGATGGTACCCTTGAAGAAGATATTGAATCCCTTTTAAATGATATTGATATTCTTAAAAAAGAACAATAACTTTTTGCTAAACCCTGTATTTTAAATCTTTTACGAAACAACATTTTTTCATATCAATATCTTAGCTTACATTTGTTGTTTAAAATCAATCTAAATAAAAATGCTTTCAATTGCATCTTTAAAAATAGGCCAAAAGGCGATCATTAAAGATTTTTCTGTGGACGTTATCCCTTTAAAATTATTAGAAATGGGATGTCTTCCTGGAAACGAAGTTTCTTTAATACAAGAAGCCCCATTTAAAGACCCTTTGTATCTCACTGTTAACGGAAGTCATTTAGCGATACGAAAAGAAATGGCTAGTAAGATTGAAATTGAACTTATCAATGGCTAAACAAATAAATGTAGCGCTTATTGGTAATCCAAATACCGGTAAAACTTCGGTGTTTAACACGCTAACTGGTCTCAACCAAAAAGTTGGAAATTATCCTGGTATCACCGTAGAAAAAAAACAAGGGACTTGTAATTTAGAGAGAAATATAAAAGCTCACATTCTTGACCTACCAGGAACTTATAGTTTAAATGCTTCTTCTTTAGATGAAAATGTGGTGATTGAATTATTGCTCAATAAAAAAGATAAAGACTTTCCAGATGTGGCGGTTGTCGTCGCTGATATCGAAAATTTAAAAAGAAACCTTCTCTTATTCACGCAGATTAAAGATTTAGGAATTCCTGCGATTCTAGCCATCAATATGGCCGATAGAATGAATCGAAAAGGAATTTCTATAGACGTGCAACAATTAGAAGCAATACTAGAAACTAAAATTGTATTAATTAGTTCCCGGAAAAACACAGGATTTGAAGCTTTAAAAACAGGGATTGCTAACTATCAAAACCTATCTTTAAAACCATGTTTAAATTCCTCTAAAATTGCACCCGACTATTTTGATAGAATTCAAAAAACGTTTCCAAACCAAGACCTTTATAAGTTGTGGCTCGTAATTACCCATGATGTAAATTTTGGAAAACTAGAGCGTAATGATTTTACAGGAATTAAAACCTTGCAAACAGAATCAGTTAGTACGTTAAAAAGATTACAACAAAAAGAAACCATCGTTCGATATCAGTTTATCAACGAAACTCTAAAAAAGACCTTACATATAGATAAAAAAAATGCAAAAGATCTACGTAGTAGGTTTGACCGCATATTAACTCATAAAATTTGGGGATATGTCATCTTTTTTTCAGTTTTATTATTAATTTTTCAGGCTATTTTTGATTGGAGCACGTATCCCATGGATATGATTGACAATGGCTTTACGTTCTTAAGTGAGTGGCTAAAAATAAATTTACCTCCAGGAGATTTTTCTAATTTAATTTCTGAAGGAATCATTCCTGGATTAGGTGGGATTGTCATCTTTATTCCACAAATTGCATTTTTATTTTTATTTATTTCCATCCTAGAAGAGACCGGATATATGAGTCGTGTGGTTTTTTTAATGGATAGAATCATGCGTAGATTTGGCTTAAGTGGCAAAAGTGTAGTGCCTTTAGTTTCTGGTACTGCTTGTGCTATTCCTGCGATTATGGCCACTAGAAATATAGAAAATTGGAAGGAACGACTCATTACTATACTAGTAACACCCTTTACCACCTGTTCGGCTAGGCTCCCCGTTTATATGATCATTATATCATTAGTCATACCTGAGGGAAGACTATTGGGGCTTATAAGCTTACAAGGCTTTACCTTACTTGTTTTATATGGGTTGGGATTTGGAGCTGCAATTGTTGCAGCGTATGTGTTGGACAAATTTTTAGATTTAAAAAGTAAATCTTTTTTTGTCATTGAAATGCCCAACTATAAACTTCCAATGTTTAAAAATGTAGGAATTACCGTTGTAGAAAAAACAAAAGCATTCGTGTTTGGAGCGGGAAAAATAATACTTGCCATTTCAATAATTTTATGGGTATTGGCTTCCTATGGTCCCGGTGATTTTAATAATGCTGAAAAAATCGTTACTACTCAAAACAGTACGCAATCGTTATCCGAAAGCGAACTTGATATAAAAATTGCCGCATTTAAATTAGAAAATTCTTATATTGGTATTGTAGGCAAGGCAATTGAACCCGCAGTTCAACCATTGGGTTATGATTGGAAAATTGGAATCGCTCTAATTAGTTCTTTTGCTGCGAGGGAAGTTTTTGTAGGAACTTTAGCCACTATTTATAGTGTTGGTAACGATGATGTAGAAACTATAAAAAATAGAATGGCTGCAGAGGTAAATCCTTCCACTGGAGCGCCCTTGTTTAACCTAGCAAGTGGTATTTCTCTATTATTGTTTTATGCCTTTGCGATGCAATGCATGAGTACCTTAGCAATCGTTAAAAGAGAAACCAATTCGTGGAAGTGGCCCATGTGGCAATTAACCTCTATGACTGTTGTAGCCTACTTAGTAGCATTAACCGCTTTTCAAATTTTAAAATAAATGGTTCAACAAATACTTGTCGTTATTACCTTTTTAATCGCAGCAGTTTTCTTGCTTAAGAAATTTGTATGGAGTCCTATTTTTGAAAATAAAAAAAAGAAAAGTGCTGCTATCGACGGAGCAAATACCAAGTGTGGTAAAAAAGATTGTGCTTGCCACTAAAGATTAAAGGTATCAATAATTTAATATTAACCGAGTCCAACGTCCAGCGACATCATTACAATAAAACCTCCTATAAAGCCTAATGTTGCAATATCAGTATATTTATCACGCTGAGTTTCTGGAATCACTTCCTCCACCACGACAAATATCATAGCGCCTGCTGCAAATGCTAATGCATAAGGCAATATTGGCGTGAAAAAGGCTACAGCAACAGCTCCTAAAACAGCAGCAACAGGCTCTACTATGGCAGATAATTGACCGTACCAAAAACTCTTTAATCGCGAAACACCTTGCCTTCTTATAGGCATCGATACAGCAAATCCCTCTGGAAAATTTTGAATACCAATACCAATTGCTAAAGAGATCGCGGCAACAATCATTTCTGTTTGTTCAACCCCAACCATCGTTGCAGCGGCACCAAACAAAACTCCCACAGCAAGCCCTTCCGGAATGTTATGAAGCGTAATAGCCAATACTAATAAGGTGGTTTTGTGCCATTCGGTTTTAATTCCCTCTGCTTCTTCTTTTTTAAAATTGATGTGCAAGTGAGGCATTACTTTATCCATGCCAAATAATGACAAAGCACCAAGTGCAAAACCAATTGCGGCAGGGACTACTTTAACAAAACCTTCTCCTTCGCTATTTTCAATTGCAGGAGCTAATAAACTCCAAAAACTTGCAGCGACCATGACACCTCCAGTAAAACCAAGCATACCGTCTAACACAGCTCTATTTGCTTTTTTGAAAAAGAAAACTAGCGATGCCCCTAAAGCTGTTAAACCCCAGGTAAATACTGAAGCGTAAAAAGCTGATAAAATGGGGTGTGCTTTTGCAAAATCTACTATTTGTTCAAACATATTATTTTTTTAATTGGGGATGCTATAGCTAAATCCAGCACTTAACAAAAGGTCTTGATTTCCCGACAAACCTGTTCCGATAGTAATATCCAGTTGTAAATTAGAATTTAGCAAATAAATAAGGCCTGCATCCCAATTGTGTATGGCCTTATCTTTTCTAGGGAAATTTCCGTAAAGTTCTCCATAGGCTGATAGTTTGTCTGTGATGCCGTAGCCATAAGATAGTGTATAGATGTAGGCTACTTCTGGACTATCATCGGACCACTCTGCTCCTAAATTATATGATATTCCAGATTTTTCGTTTATTGTATGGGCAAAAGCGAATCTAAAACTTACTCCGGTAGTTTCCGGTTGATAGTCCTCAGAGGCTAAAAAAGGTAAGGACATATCAATTAATAAACCGATATCTGGTAATAAGCCTTTTTCTTCAGTAATTTCAACTTTTGCACCTACTCCAAGGGGTTCAAATCCACTTCCGATAACACTGTAATTTTCCCCTTGAGTTTCTCTATTTTCAGATACTGCCCAAGAGAGTCTTAGTTCAAAACGATTTAACAAACCGTAACGAAGCAGGGTATTATTAAAATTTAATAATTCAGTTTTTATACCTCGATTTTTTTGTGAAGTATACAAGCCTCCTGTTTCTATTTGAAATGTTTTAAAAGGAACCGTAGTTGGCGATGCCGAAGCGGTTGGCCGATCTGTAATTATTCCCAAAGTTGTTCCTTCAGAAATAACAGTACTTTCTTGTGCTTGTGAATAAAGAGAGAAAACAAAACAAAAAATAAGTAGGATGTTTTTTTTCATGAGTTTTTTAGTTAGAGTTATTTAAAGCATATCGAATTCCAAAAAATAATCGAATTCCTTGATTGGGCCCATATACATATGAGGGATCAAATGTTAATGCATACGGATTATCTGAAGTTGGTGTTGCGTTTCCATCCGTATCAAAGACAACATTTTGGTCGAATGGATCATCAGATCTTGCTATAATAAAGGGATTCCCTTTATTTGGAGTCCAGTCCAATAAATTTTTTATACCCCCGTACATTTCAAAACGGTCTATCCCATCATAGGTTATTTGAATATTTTGAATGCTCCATGCTGGTGAATACTCACTTCTTGGATCTAATTCTCCTAGTAAAGGTAAACGCATAGGACCATAAAGGCTTCCTGTATAATCAAATGTTAAATTTGTTCCGTAATGTTTATAACTTAATGACCATACACCAGAATATTTTTCTGTTAATATTTGTGGAGTTTTTATTCCATTTTCAGTTTTTGAAACATCCTGATAAGTTGCCCCAATAGAGGCTCTTATTCCATTGCCAAAAACAGCATCAATATTAAAACTAAGTCCTGACGATTGAGAAAATCCATCTAAGTTATCGTATATAATTTGATTGGGATTGGTATCATAATCAGGAATGATCGCATTGGTAAAATAGGTATACCATGCTGAAGTATCGATAGTAAAATACATCCCATTTTTTAAATATAATTTTTTTAAATAATTGAGCGTGATATTATAGGATTCTTCGGGATTTAATTCATCTTTAATAATAACCTCTCTAGCTCCAGTAAGTGCTGCGTGTTCCTCTGTAAATAAATTTACAACTCTAAAGCCGGTTCCAGCGTTAAGTCGTATAATGTCATCGTCTGTGGGTTTAAATCTATAAGCAATTCTTGGAGTAAATATATTTCCATGCCTACTATTGTAATCATAACGCATCCCCAGCAATAAACTTTGTTTATTATTAAAGCCTATTTCATCTTGAACAAACAAAGAAGGGATCGCTGTTTCGTCTGCAAGAATTGTTGCGGTGGTATTGTCATTATAGTAGTTATAACGAATAGCAGCTCCCAATAATAAATCGTGCGATTTAATTTTTTTATCCCAGATAAATTGCCCAAAACCAATACGTTGTTGTGCAAGATAGGGAGTATTTCCATACACAGAGTTCTGATCGTGATCGGAATATGAAAATTGAAAATCTATTTTTTCTGAAAGAGGTAATTGATAATTTCCAAAAATCTCAAATCGGGAGGTATAAATACTTTCTCCATAAACCTCATCGCCCCCCCTGAAACTTTTATTCCATTGCAGTTCTCCTCCCCATCGATCTTCATAGAAATAACGCCCCGCTAAAGAAAAATTTCTTTTATTTCTTCGTTTAAAATTCCATTTTTGAAATAATGATATTCTATCTTGATTGGTTAAATCTGTAAAATTATCATTGTTATTGTCTATCAGTTGATCGTATTTAAAATAATTTGCTCCTACTAAAACTGTTGCATTTTTTCCCACATTAGCTTTAACGCCTAAATCAAAATTTATTTCTCCCCAACTAGTTCCAAAACTTTCAGCAAAGAACAGTGGAGCATTCTCGGGTAACTTTGTTATAATATTTATAAGACCTCCAAGAGCCTCACTTCCATAAAGAGAAGAGGCAGGTCCCTTCACAATTTCAATTTGTTCGATTAATGAATTTGGAATACCTGATAAACCATAAACCGTAGAAAGTCCGCTTACAATTGGCATCCCATCGATCATTACCAATGTATAAGGACCTTCTAAACCATTGATATGAATATCTCCTGTATTACAAACATTACAATTTAATTGAGGCCTTACTCCATTTACGTTATTCAAGGCTTCAAAAACACTGGGGGTTGGGTTTTTCTTTAAAAAAGTAGTTGAATACACTTCAACTGGAACTGGACTTTCTAGTCGAGAAACAGCTTTTAGAGTTCCAGTAATAATCACTTCTTGTAAAGAATTGTCTTCAACTAGGTTAAACTTTATCTGTAAATTTTTATTGGTGATTTGCACTCTTTTTCTGGAAGTACCATAACCTGTAAAAGAAGCTATTAAAGTGTAGCTTCCTGGCTTTAGATTAGTTAATTTAAAAATTCCGTTCTCGTTGGTGATGGTTCCTGTGGTGGAATTTTCAAGGTAAACATTACTAAACGCTAAAGGCTGACCTTCTGAAAATACAGTGCCATTAACCTCAAAAAGTGATTGCGCCTTTGCAAAAAGGCCAAAAAATAAAAAAAATAAACCAACTGATTTTTTCATTAAAATTAAATTGTTTTGAGGTATAAGTTTTCTGAAATTTGTTTGGTGATAAAAAACTGTTTGTTGGATACTTGAATGGTCATAGATTGATCAAAGTCTTCCTTCTCTATTACCTTAATTGAAGAGCCTATACCTATTTTTCTAGTATCTAAATATTGAAGAAATTTTGCGCTAGATTCTTTTACGCCCACACAAATTCCTTGTTGATTCTTCTTTAATTTTGAAAGTAATTTCTTTTCGGTTGGTTTTATATAACCATTCTTATCCGGAATTGGATCTCCGTGTGGATCAAAATCGGGATGCCCTAAAAATAAGTCCAGTCTTTGGATCAATTCGTCCGACTTAATATGTTCTAACTGCTCCGCGATTTCATGGACCTCATCCCATTGAAAATCTAATTTTTCAACTAAAAACACCTCCCATAAACGATGTTTTCGTATGATATTAACTGCTATTGATTTTCCTTTTTTGGTGAGTGAAGCTCCTTTGTATTTTTGATAGGATATTACTTTTTTATCAGCAAGTTTTTGAATCATATCTGTAGCAGAGGATGCTCTGGTATCCATTTTATCTGCAATAGCGTTCGTACTGACTCCAGTACCATAATCATTTTCTAAATGAAAGATTGCTTTTAAATAATTTTCTTCTGCAAGTGTAAACATTTTGCAAATATAAAATATTGTTTTTATACTGGCTAATTTATTTTTTAGGCTTGTCTAAATTTTAAGAAATGAAAATTTAATACTCTAATAATTATAATAAATTAATTGAATAAAGCTTTTAATTCAGTTGCCTCGGAAGCGTCCATTTTTCCTGCTATTACCAAGCTTAATTGTCGCCTTCTAAGCGCCGCTTCAAACCGATCTTTTTCAAGGTCACTTTCGGGAATTATTTCAGGTACTGATACTGGTTGGCCAGATTCGTCAACTGCTACAAAGGTATAAATCCCTACATTTGATTTTTTTCTAGTCCCACTTTCACGGTCCTCAATCCAAATATCCATCACGACTTCCATAGAACTCTTAAAAGCTCTTGAAACTTTAGCTTCGATAGTGACAACACTTCCAAGAGGAATCATTTTACTAAAAGCGACATGATTTACTGAAACTGTAGTGACTATCCTTCTGCAATGCCTTCTTGCCGAAATACTAGCAGCACGATCCATTCGAGCTAACAACTCACCACCAAACATATTCCCAAGAGGGTTAGTTTCGCTGGGTAGTACTAAATCGGTAACCACCGTAAGGGATTCTTTTGGAGTTCTTGAAATCATAAGAATATATTTTCTACAAAGGTACAGTTATCTTAGAAACAAGATAAATTTAAACAGGAAGAATTATTTTTCTAATTCTTTTACTAAAAGCCAAGCATCCGAATTTTGTGACTTTTTGATTTCTCTTAAGTTTTTTATGGCTTCTAACCGATCTTCATAACTACTGTACGCAACTTGATGAAGTCCATATTTGTTGACTCCTACTAAAATTGGTGAAAATCCAATATCAGTGAGTTCCTTAATCTTTTTGTCGGCATTTGTAGCAATTCTAAAAGCGCCAGCTATAATGTGGTATTTCCCTGCTTGTTTTTTAAAAGTAAGATTTAACGTCGGTAACGGATTTTCGAGACTAAACGTAGCTTGTTGGATTTGATTTTCTACAACGGTAACTGCTTTTTGTTTTTCAGCAAAATTGTATTTTTGTACTTCGTCTTCATACATTTTCATTCCTCCAAGACTCACTAAAGAAATTGCTATTATGGCTATTGCAGTATATTTTAAATAACCATTTTTAAATCTCCTTACAGGATTCATAGGAATAGGAACTATTTCTTTTTGCTGATGAGTCTCTTTTTGTCTAGAAACTTTATGAATTCCAACAGCTGATAAACCAAAGGAAGTGGTATTAAAATTTTGCGTAGAAGAAGGTGTAAATTGAACAGAATTTTCTTCATTCAAATAAAAATCGCCAATATTACTTAAAGAAACAGTGGTTCCTTCTGTTAATTGTAGAGATAATTTTTTAGTGTAGGTTCTTAATTTTTGGAGTGCAGATTCATAGCTGCATTTTTCAACAGAAGCAATATGGTTGGCCAGCAATCCATCATTGGTTTGAAGTTGCTTGTTAAATGATAAGGTTTTTGATGGCGGAAATAGTACATGAGTATCGCTATCAATTCTAGCAGAATGATACTGTGTCAATAAAGCTCCAAAGCCAGGAATTATAACACATTCGTAGCGATATAATAAATCATTTATGTAGGTCGTAATTTGCATCAAAACAAATATAATGGAAATTCATTTTTAAACCATTTTAAATCTATATTTTTATTAACAGTTTAAAAATGTTATTTTTAAACACTCCCCCCTTATAACTACTCTTATGTTTTCAAAAAACGAATTACGCTATACGTTAGCTTTACAACGTGTGCCAAATCTTGGTGATGCAACTGCCAAAAGATTAATCTTAAAAGTCGGATCGGCTGAAGGGGTTTTTAGCGAAAGAAAAAGAACTCTATTAAAGATAAAAGGGATAGGGCCTTTTAAATTAAAAGCGCTATCAAAAAAAATTCAGTTAAGAGAAGCCGAAAAAGAAATTGAGTTTATGGAAAAAAACGATGTTAAATACCGCTATTTTTTAGATAAAAATTATCCTGAAAAATTAAAACACTGTAACGATGGTCCCATTCTTTATTTTCAAAAAGGAAAAATAAATCTTCACCACAATAAAGTTATTAGTATTGTTGGTACTCGAAAAATCACGAGCTATGGAAAATCTTTCTGTGAAGAATTAATTCATGAACTTTCCCCATTAAATCCAATTATTATCTCGGGCTTTGCATATGGAGTTGATATAACAGCTCATAAATCAGCAATAAATAATGGATTGCAAACCATCGCGTGTCTTGCGCATGGTCACAATCAAATTTATCCAAAAGTTCATACTAAACACGTCAACAACGTTTTAAAAAATGGTGGCTTTATATCTGAATTTTGGAGTAGTGATCCCTTTACTAAAAATAATTTTTTAAAAAGAAATAGAATTATAGCAGGAATAGCAGAGGCAACTATAATTATTGAGTCTGCAGAAAAAGGGGGAAGCCTTGTTACAGCAGATATTGCAAATTCGTATCACAGAGATGTATTTGCATTACCTGGTAGAGCAAACGATGCCCAAAGCAAAGGTTGTAATAACCTTATTAAATCGCAACAAGCGCATTTAATTACAAGTGCTGCAGATTTAATCTATATGTTGGGCTGGGAAGTTGAAAATAAAATAAAAAAGCAATCGCAAACACTATTATTCGAAAAACTTAGCAATGATGAAAATGTAGTTTTTAATTATTTAAAAGAAAAAGAAAAAGCGTTACTCGATGTCATTTCTATTGAATGTGGTATTCCAACCTTTAAATTAGCAGCTATTTTATTATCATTGGAATTAAAAGAAATTATAAGGCCTCTACCAGGTAAGCTATTTGAAATTATATAATTTAATAACCAAGTTTTTTTCGAACTCTTGCGAGTACATCATTCGCTACAAATGAAGCCTTTTTGGCGCCAATTTCTAATGCTTTATCTACTTCTGATAAATTTTCCATATAGTAATTATACGTTTCTCTTTCTTTTGAAAACTTTTCGATGAGTAATTCAAATAAAGCTTGTTTGGCATGTCCATACCCATAATTTCCTCCTTCATAATTCGCTTTCATACTAGCTATTTCATTAGGAGAAGCTATTAATTTAAACAATGTAAAAACGTTGCAAGAATCTGGGTCTTTTGCATCTTCCATGGGGATACTATCTGTTTGTATTCCCATGATCTGCTTTCTTAATTTTTTATCATTTAGAAATATATTGATAATATTATTTTTTGATTTACTCATTTTTGCACCATCAGTTCCTGGAATAAGCATCGTGTTTTCTTGCACTTTTGCATCAGGCATAACAAATGTTTCTCCCATTTTACTATGAAATCTTGACGCAACATCTCTGGTCATTTCAAGATGCTGAAGCTGATCCTTACCTACTGGAACGATATTGGCGTCGTATAATAATATGTCGGCTGCCATCAACATAGGATAGGTAAATAATCCCGAATTTACATCCTCCAATCGATCTGCTTTATCTTTGAATGAATGCGCTAATGTTAATCTTTGATATGGAAAAAAACAACTTAAATACCACGATAATTCTGATACTTGCGGGATATCACTTTGACGATAAAATACCGTTTTTTCTAAATTTAATCCAAATGCCAACCAAGCTGCTGCAGTGCTGTATGTATTGTCTTGTATTAATTTAGCATCCTTAATTTGAGTTAATGAGTGTAAGTCTGCAATAAATAAAAAGGATTCATTATTTGGGTCATTTGCCATCTTAATAGCAGGTAAAATAGCTCCTAATAAATTTCCTAGATGAGGGGTTCCCGTACTTTGTATCCCTGTTAAAATTCTTGACATTGCGTATTTATGAAAAATAGTTTGTGTTTAAAAATAACCTATTTGTTTTTAAGTATTTACAAAGATAATTTTTTTAAACCTTTTGATTGTCTTCATTTTGCTATTTTTGAAAAGTCTTGATTTTTTTCAAAAACATAGCAATCCTCTTATATCGAATTTGGTATTACATACTAACTGCTGCAAGTATTATTGTGTTATTTACCTTTCTCTTTATAAGTGTTTTAAGAAGCACCTGGTATCCTACTTTTTTTAAAATAGCTCGAATTTGGGCTTATATTATCTTGATTGGCATGGGGTTTAAGCCCGTAATTAAAAAAGAATTTGAGCTAAAAAAAGGGATTAGCCACATGATTGTCGCAAATCATACTTCAATGATTGACATTATGTTAATGCTTTACATTACTAAATATCCTGTTGTATTTGTTGGCAAAAAAGAACTGAGTAACATCCCTTTATTTGGATTTATTTATAAGCGCACATGTATTCTCGTAGACAGAAATGACTCTAAAAGTAGAAGAAATGTATACAAAAGTGCACAACAAAAAATTAATCAAGGTTATAGTATTTGCATATTCCCCGAAGGAGGAGTCCCCTTCGATGAGAGCATTGTTCTAGACACTTTCAAAAATGGTGCTTTTAGATTAGCAATAGAGCACCATCTTCCAATCGTTCCAATAATATTTCACGACAATAAAAAAAGGTTTTCATACACTTTTTTTAGTGGAGGCCCCGGTAAAATTAGAGCATTCATACATGCACCTTTAGCGACAACTAATTATTCTTTAGAAATGAAAAGAGAATTAAAAGCTAAGACGCGTGCTATTATTTTAAATGAATTGGAGAATCCTTCTTTATAAAAAAAACCATCTTATGGCGAAAGATGGTTTTCCTTAAATGGTTCGCTGTTTACAAACCCAAACAAACTTAACCTAAACTAAAACTTAAAACTCAAACCACTATAAACACCTATATAATAGGGTTGAAAATCAACAGAAGAATCTGTATATGGATTAAGTTGGTACTTGAACATAGGTTCGATAATAAACATTAACTTTTTTGAAAAACTATAATTCAAACCCAGTCCGATATTAGTTGTAAAGCTTAAAGATGATAAATTACTAGCCTCACCAAGGACTTCATTAAAATCTCCCGCTTCTACAGATATTTCATTATTACCTAGTATTAAGGTACTAAATCCACCTATAAGGTTGATTCCAAATTTTTTATTTATGATTGCATAATTTAATTCTAAAGGCATTTCGTAATAACTTATCTTTTGATTTAGATACGTTTCTCCATTTGTTGATTTTGGGGTAATATTTCCAAATGGATTGCCTGAATCTTGAGCTGCCAGGGCTCCTTTGTCTACAACAATTGTGACATTATTTCTTTCGTAATAATCGATACCAGTTGTTGAAGCTGCACTAAGGGGTCCAGTTCCTAGCTCTAAACCAGTTGTTGAATAACTTAAATTAACATTACTAACTCCGGAGCGAATACTAAATCTTCTGTTTAAATTGTAACTTACTTTGATTCCGTAGGCAATATTTAGATCGCCATTTTTACTATTATCAGAAAACATAGGGTCTATTGAGGACCCTTCACTTAGTGTATTGTAATAAACTGGTGCTACATTAGGGGTTAGTTCCCAACGGTGATCTGGCGAATCATTTGCTACAATAACTGTTGATTCATCTGAAATTTCGTTAATCGCGTCAAAAATTGATTTTTTATTTTCAATGATGTCCTGCTCGGCATTTTCCTTTATAAGGTCCTCTTCTTTACTATGATTAGAGTTATTGATTGCAATTTCAGTTTTAGAAATTGTTCCGATACTAATTTCTTTATCTGTAGTACCTTTATTTAGGGCGGTATTTGTAGATGGTTTTGATTGAGTGTTTCTTTCTGAACCAGCTATTTTGTTGTTCAGGCCTTTTAAATTATTTTGAGGTATACCTCCTTTTTTAGAATTTGTATTGTTAGAAATAACTGTTTTTGAGCTAGAAACAACTTCTAAGGGAGACTTGTTTGTTGACTCAGTATGATCATTTTCTTGGCTGAATGCTGTTTTATTTGAAGATGTTGTAATGTCTAAACGTTTTTTATCTAATAAATCTTTATTTATTTCTAAGTTAGTTTCATAAACAACAGGTGTGTTTGTCTGATTAAATGAATCATTTAGCAAAGACTTGCCAATGGTAAAAAACAAAGCTAAAAGGGCGGCTATTCCACTAAATTTTACCCAAATTGGAATCACCTTACGATCATCTTCTTCTTTCAGTTTTGTTTGAATTTTTTTCCAAACGTCTGGTGAAGGAACAGCCTCAAAATTTTTAAAGCTATCTTTAAATAAATCGTCTATATTTTTTTTAACTTTCATTGATCCTTTAGATGGATATTTTAAAAAAAAATTAATTTTTTAATTTTACTTTGCAATAATCTTCAATCTTTATTTTCAAAATCCCCCTTGCTCTTGCAAGGTTCGATTTGGAAGTTCCCACTGAAATCCCAACAGAATCA
>JAAEPP010000318.1 GCA_024232495.1 Flavobacteriaceae bacterium | reverse complement strand
CCTAGGAATGTGAGATCCGTTCTTCTTCCCGAGAAATTCCTACCACGCCTAATTCCCGCAAACTTCAACGGCACAAGAATTTCGATCAAGTTGTGCATTGGGTTTCGAATGAATTCGAGCAATCTGATAAAGTATACATGACTCCCTTCAAGGAAAAATATACATGAATCCAGTGATATTTATATATTTAACTTTAACATATCAATGGTAATTATTTTTGAATGGGTCGGCGAAGGCATTTTGGTGTAGGTTTTTGAAGTTCGTAGTATTTTAGTTTATTACCGGTAGCAATTTTTCACAATATCATATCATAATAGTAAGCATCACAGTCTCTGAGTCTCAACATGTCATCCTGGAAAGATGGCAGAAAAGTGCCAAATGGTTGGAAAGTAATTTTGTTAAATCACTGTGTCCAATGTATACTCTTGATAAAAAATTGCGAAAATCCATGACGTACCTTTTGTAATCTTCTGGAAATAATATAAAAGTCTCCTTTGCACCACATATGACCCACAAGCGTTATTCGTTAAACTCATTTATTACCCGCCGCCTTTTGGAAAGAGTCTTTCATTTTTCTGTAAGTACAGGCAGAGGAAAATATATGACTTTTCTGTATCTTGCCCTACAAATGAAACATAGTTTTTGAAGAATAAATTTTTATGTATCCAAGAGTAGTCGTATAACACCAGGCATAACCTTTTGTGGAGAGATGGAGTTTTTTGCTGACTGAAAGTCATGCTTCAAAAAGATTTTTCAAACAGTTTTTGATGTACTCATGACACATGAAGTTTTTTGTCCCTAACAGTGTTTGCTTTTGAAGGAAAGGAAAATGATTTACTCTTGTGTCACAACTGGCAACTGTTTTTTTTTCAAGCAGCTATCACATTTGCGACTAATGTTTGTGAACTTGTCCACAGAAAACACTTGTATTGCCAACTGATTGTTGCTTTTGAAAAAAAGACTTTAAAATGAAAGCTGAAAGAAGACGAAATCATTTGCGGCCAAAAAGAGTCGTATTTCAGAAGACTTTTTGGACTTCTCATGGAAAACGAAGAAATTTCGAAGGTCTTGTATACTTTCTTTGTTTGGCCAATGAAATCAATCGAAAGAGTTTCCGAATCAATTACAGTGGACGGAAAAAAAAACGCACAAAAGTACGTTGCTCTAATTTCATGAGTTTTTATCCGTTTGAGCTCATATTTATAGGGTGAGTAGGTGACATATAGGAGTTTTATTGGGTACCCAGAAATTTCGATTTTAAACCCACAAACGGAATATTTTCACTCATATATGAAAAATCACTTTTTCAAAAATGGCCATTTTTGGGGGTGTCATGTCGAAAATTGAGTTTGAACAAAATTGGCGTTATGGATGTGTCCTATATTATGGATTCGGGTTAAATTTGGTTAAACACAACTTTCTTTAACTTTTTTTCATCAATTTCGGCCGATCCGGCCGATTTATCAAAAAGTCAAAAAAATCATTTCTGCCAAAAAAACGCTCATTTTTTGATCGAAAATCTGCTCCAGAGGGACCAGAACGGGTTCAATGAGGATAGCACGATAGTCCCAGGTCCGCATGAACATTCCCTACAAACGCATAATAACA
The DNA here is from genome assembly GCA_024232495.1 of Flavobacteriaceae bacterium. GTDB lineage: Bacteria > Bacteroidota > Bacteroidia > Flavobacteriales > Flavobacteriaceae > Marifrigoribacter. The sequence continues at coordinate 165 of JAAEPP010000318.1, read as the reverse complement.
GATTTTTCATTTGTGGGTATCAGATTTTTAACTTATATTTTCCTTGACTATTTTGGCCCAAAATAGTCAAGGAAAATATAAGTAAAAATATGATACCCACAAATGAAAAACTGTTATTATGGGTTTGTAGGGGATGTTCATGCGGACCCGGGACTATCGTGCCAT
>JAAEPP010000317.1 GCA_024232495.1 Flavobacteriaceae bacterium | reverse complement strand
TTGGTTAATGCGACCAACAACATTCAAAGTAGACAACACGGTCTACTGGACAATCAGGACGTACACAGATGCTGGCGTGTTGGTCGATGCAGACTCAACTCCTAGCGTTGCTGTGCGTAAGAACGGTGCATCGGTTGCAGACTCTGTGACCGTCACTAAGCGTGCTGCTACGACCGGCATCTATGACTGCTCTTACAATCCAGCAGGCGAAGCTGAAGGCGATTGCTTCACTCTGGAAGAGACTGCAACCGTGTCAGCCCAAGCATACGAGAACGCATGGAGCATCGAAGCTCAGGCAGCAGAGCGAGGCACAAACAGTGCAGCACTGGCGACGGATCTGTCTGACGTTGACACAAAAGTGGACTCTCTGGACACTGGCCTCAATGACATTCAAACTGGCGTCGATGATCTATCGACCGGCCTTCAAGATGTTCTCGCAGACACTAACGAACTCCAGCAGAACCAAGGCGATTGGGCCACAGCAACTGGATTTAGCACATTCGATCACACCTCAGACGCTGTGATCACCGATACGGCCTCTAGGGACGCTTCTAAGGCCGATGTGAGCGGACTCTCGACGTTTGACCCATCTTCGGACCTCGTGACCACAGACGCCGCCTCACGAGCCGCCAGCAAGGCTGATGTCTCTGGGCTGTCCACCTTCGATGCTTCGACCGATCAAGTTGTGGCCTCGAATATGCGTGGAACAGATGGTGCCAACACGGTAGCACCTGACAACGCCTCGATCTCAGCCATCCTTGCGGACACTAACGAGCTTCAGGGCAATCAGGCTGACTGGGCCACTGCTACTGGATTTGCAACGCCTGCCGACCTCACAGCGGCCCTCAGCCCTGTTGTAACGTCCATTGGCAACCTGAACGACTTTGATCCAGCAGTGGACGTTGTGGCCCATGTGACCCTCGTGGACACGACCACAGACCTGACCAACCAGAGCGGTGGTGGTGGCGGTGCTTCTGCTGCTGACATGTACACCTAGTGCGCGGACGGACCCCGTGAGGTCGCTGTCCAGGCCGACACCGCCGGTCTAAGCACCTTCGTTCCAGCAAGCGACACTGTAGCCAGAGTGACGCT
>JAAEPP010000316.1 GCA_024232495.1 Flavobacteriaceae bacterium | reverse complement strand
GGTTATTATCGTACTTATAGTAACGCTGTTTTTGTAAATAAATCGATTATAGTACCAACCTACCGACCTGAAGTAGATGAGCCAGCTCTCGACTATCTAAGAGAATTGTTGCCGGGATACAATGTGGTAGGAATTGATGTAGATAATTCTAGCGAACCTCTTATAGCAAGTTTAGGAGCCATACATTGTATAACCCACACGATTGGGGTAGACGAACCTCTTTGGATAGTTCATCAACCAATTAATGAAGTGCCTACTAGCACCACTAATGTGTCTATAACTGCTATGATAAAACATGTTTCAGGAATTAATAACGCTACCATTTATTGGAGAGAAGCAGGAGAGTCAGAATTTAATCAGTTATTTATGACTACAATTGGTAATGATAATTGGTCGATAGATTTGTTGATACCATCTGGTTCAGAGAGTATTGAATATTATATTGAGGCTGAAGCAAATTCAGGAAAATCATTAGCAAGACCATTGGTAGCACCTGAGGGTTTTTGGACTTTTACAGTTGCCAATCTTTCTAACGAAGAATGGGCTGATAATAATATTTCAGCACCTTATCCAAATCCAGCTAGCGAAGAGGTCTCTTTTCAATTGAATCAGATTGAAGGAGCAGTTAAGGTTTCTATATATAATATTTTAGGGCAAAAATTGAATAGTACAACCATAGTTGAGGCTAATGGAACATTAACACTTGGATTAAATAAAGAATGGAAAGGAACGCTATTAGTAACTTTTGAAGGTGACTTTGGGAAGGTGACAAAAAAAATAATTAAACTCTAAAATTGAGTATTCAAGCTAATTTATTATCGTAAGTCTTAAAGATTAGGTAGGGTTTTTTCATCTATGGTTGTAATATAATAAACCAAAAAAATTAAATTATTATGAAAAATATTATTTTAAGTTTTATGCTATTAATTGGATCATCAATTACAACGAATGCACAAAATATAAGACTTACTCTTGATAATATTTCAACTGATATCTCATGTAATGATATTTGGATAGAAGAAGGTATAAATCTTAGTCTTGAATCTACAACAACTGAAGACTGTTCTACAGGAAGCTGCTTTTTTGAAATAGAAACAACATATCTATGGCTTTTTCCATCAAGATTATCTATTGATTTATCAAGCGTACAAAATATAGAAAGATTAGAAATTGATATTATTGATGCTTGCGGACCTGACTGTACATTAGCCTTTTTAGTAAATCTTGATGGTGAAACAATAGAAAGTACCTATAATACAATATCTGGATCTCCTGAAACTCTAATAATTGAAAACCCTACCGAAAGTATGTTAAGTAAACTCGCTATTAGTTCATGCGAAGGGCAGATTCATGAAATAAGAATCTATCAAAATATTTTGAGTAATGATTTAGTAGAGCTTGATAAAAAAACACTATATATGTATACCAACCCATCAAATGACCTACTAAATGTAGGTTTAGAGAACGATCAACTTCAAAAAATTGAATTATACAGTGTAACAGGTCAACTAATTTTTGAAAAAGATTTAAATACCAACTTTTATGCTTTGAATATTGATAACTATTCCTCTGGCAACTATTATATAAGAGTATATAGCCAAAGTGGGGGTGTTATAAATTCAAAATTTATAAAAAAATAAGATAGTTGTCATAAATGGCCAGATATTGAGTTTAAATTTGGTTTGTCAAGATATCTAAAACAACTTTCTACATGATCATTTACGATTCCGATGGCTTGCATAAAGGCATAAACAACGGTAGCTCCCACAAATTTAAAACCTCTGTTTTTTAAATCCTTACCAATAGTTTCGCTCAGCGAGGTTTTTACTGGATATTCTGAGGTTGTTTTAAAATTATTTTTTATTGAATTTTCATTGACAAACCCCCAAATATATTTTCTGAAACTACCAAATTCATTTTGAATTTCAATAAAACATTTTGCATTGCTAATCGCTGAGAGTATTTTTAATTTATTCCTAATAATACCAGAATTTTGCAGCAGCGATTCTATTTTTTTCTCATCATAAGTAGCTATTTTACTATAATTAAAACGATCAAAAGCATTTCTAAAGTTTTCTCTTTTTTTAAGGACAGTAATCCAGCTCAAACCTGCTTGAAAGGTTTCTAAAATTAAACACTCAAACAATGCTTGGTCGTCATATAGTGGAACTCCCCATTCCTCGTCGTGATATCTAATATATAAGGGATCATCTCCACACCAAGAACACCTATTTTTTTTCATAAAAATTTATTAATTTTAAAAATAGTAAGTTTTTACAGATAAACACGTCTTATCTAAAATGAATAAACAATACCTTAAAAATAGCGCCATTAATTCTCTTATTAAATCTAGCTTAAATAAAGCGATATCCTATGAAGAATATAGAGATCAAGTCGTTCAATATGCAAAAAATCGAACTTCTTCTAATCCAACTCCATCAGAGGCACACTCTCAGTATACTATTTTGAACAATTCGCGAATGAAGCGTTTGGATAGAACTTTAAAAATCGAGGATCAGGTTATAAATAAATTAAAAACATACTCTGAAAAGGTTACTTGGTTGGTGTTGACCGAAAGTTGGTGTGGCGATGCAGCTCAGGTATTACCAGTTATAAATAAATTAGCAACAACAGCTGAAAATATAGATTTAAGGATATTATATCGTGACGAAAATACGGAACTGATGGATCATTTTCTTACTAATGAAAGTAGATCTATTCCAAAACTTATTGCTTTTGACACTGGCAAGCAAGAAGTTTTGAAGGAATGGGGTCCCTATCCTCAAGTTTTATCTGAAAAAATTAAAAATTTTAAAGATATTCATGGGAGTTTAACTCCAAAATTTAAAGAGGAAATACAAATTTGGTATAATAAGAATAAAGGAAAATCAATCGCATTGGATTTGCTTAAACTTATCGATTAAACTTTAAAAACATTCTCAAACTCTAAAACACTTATAGCATCTTCGACCCTAAATTCACCAATTTTTGTTCTTCTAAGACTTGAAAGATGAGCACCATTATTTAATGACTTTCCAAAATCATGAGCCAGCGATAGAATATAGGTTCCTTTTCCACAGACAATTCTAAATTCAATACATGGAAGTTCAATTTTAGTAATTTCAAACTCGGTGATAGTCACAGCTCTTGAGGGAATCTCAATTTTAGATCCCTCTCTGGCGTACTCATAAAGGCGTTTCCCGTTTTTTTTTAACGCCGAAAAGATAGGTGGTTGTTGTTGTATTTTGCCAAGAAATTGTTGAGTGTTTTTTAAAATATCCGCTTCAGAAATTCCTGAAATATCGAATTTTTCATCTATTTCTGATTCTAAATCGTAGCTTGGTGTGGTAGCCCCTAGTGTGATAGTACCGGTATATTCCTTTACTTGTGCTTGATAGGTTTCTATTTTTTTTGTGAACTTACCAGTACATAAGATTAATAAACCGGTAGCTAAAGGGTCTAAAGTGCCAGCATGACCAACTTTAATTTTTTTAATACTGAATTGCTGTTTAATGAGCCATCTAATTTTATTAACTACTTGAAAAGAAGTCCAATTTAAAGGTTTGTCAATTAATAGCACCCTTCCTTCTTGGTAAGTATCTAAAGTTTCCATAATAACCATTATAAGCTTATAAATATTGCTATTAGACCAACTACCATACAGTAAATTGAAAAGTAAGTCAATTTACTTTGACGGACTAGTTTTATCATCCAAGTACAAGCGATTAATCCACTTATAAAAGCGGCTATAAACCCTAGTGTTAGTGAAGTTATATCAATAGTCTCTATAAATAATTCACCCCCTAGAAAATCTTTTATAATCTTTCCGAAGATTAGAGGAATAACCATTAAAAAAGAGAAACGTGCTGCTTTACTTTTATCATTGCCTATCAAAACAGAAGTTGAAATGGTAGCTCCACTTCTTGAAATTCCAGGAAGCATTGCAATCGCTTGGGCAATACCAATTATAAATGCATTGGAATAAGATACTTTTTTTTCTGTTTTTTTAGATCGATCTGCTAACCATAATAAAAGAGCAGTAATTAGTAACATTACACCTACAAAAGTAATATTGCCACCAAAAAAAGATTCTAATTGTGTTTCAAATAATAAGCCAATTATTACTGCAGGAATCATAGAAACGATAATTTTGACTGTAAATTCAGTTTCTTCGTTCCAATTAAATTTTAATAAACTACGTAAGATTTTCCAAATATCTTTTCTGAAAACAACTATAGTACTTAAAGCTGTCGCAAAGTGAAGGACTACGGTAAATAACAAACTATCTTCTGGAACAGATTTGTCTCCTAAAATAGCTTTTCCTAATTCCAAATGACCACTGGATGACACGGGAAGAAATTCAGTGAATCCTTGAATAATGCCAAGAATGATAGCATCGAAACTATCCAT
>JAAEPP010000315.1 GCA_024232495.1 Flavobacteriaceae bacterium | reverse complement strand
TTATCTATCATACAATAAATATTTTTCACGTAATAAATCGTAATTATTTAAATCTTTAAGCCAAGTTTTTCTTATTTCTGCATAAGTATATCCTTTTTCAATTTGTTCTTGAAGCTTTTTTGTTCCAGCTAATTTTGTAAAAAATGGCGAAAAAAAAGTATTTTTATTTTCTGTTTGACGATAAGCATTTATTAACCATTCAAGGTTTAATTTAGATAGTTTTTCAGTATTTCTTAAATCCTTTCCGTAGCACAATTTATTTTTAAATTTAGGTGTTTTAGCTCCTTCATTAGCTCTTGGTGTAAAAGTAAAGGGATATAATTCTGGTGATAGATTTGGAGCGCCAAATAGTTGGAATTGTATTTCTGTTCCACGACCTGCACTCAAATAAGTTCCTTCAAAAAAACAGAGGCTAGGATATAAGTTGATAGAGGTGTCGTTAGGAAGATTTGGGGAAGGTTTAATGGGTAAAGAATAAGTTGTCTTATGTGAATAATTTTTCATTTTAACAATTAGGAGTTCACATTTAACTCCTTTTGACAACCATCCTTCTCCGTTAATCATTTGTGCATATTCTCCAATAGTCATACCGTGCACTACTGGTACGGGATGCATTCCTACAAAACTTCTATGCGCTTTTTCCAGAACGGGTCCATCAATAAAACTACCATTTGGATTTGGACGATCCAAAACAATCAAGGGAATATTAGCTTCAGCACAAGCCTCCATGATATAGTGCAAGGTTGAAATATAAGTATAAAATCGAGCCCCCACATCTTGAATGTCAAAAATGATAATTTCAACACCATCTAATTGTTGGATTGAAGGTTTTTTATTTTCACCATATAAAGAAGCAATAGGGATTCCAGTTTTATTATCAATACCATCTTTAATAAGTTCTCCTGCATCTGCTTTACCTCTGAACCCATGCTCAGGAGCGAAAACATATTTAATAGGTATGTTTTTTTGGTGTAAATAATCAATTATGTGAGCGCTTGAATCTATTTTAAAATTTATTATTGAAGTTTGATTCGCTACAACAGCCACTTTTTTATTTTTTAATAATGGTAGATATTCATTTAATTGATCTGCTCCCAGTATAATACTATTAGAGATCAATTTATTTTTGGATTGACTTTTACAACAAAAACAAGTTGTTATAGTTAATAATAACAATAAGAAATGTGTATTTTTGAAATCAGTTAATGTCATAACTTGTCCGTGAATTTTGAATATTTTATCGCTAAGCGAATTGTCTCTGCAAAGGAATATAAAAATAGTATTTCATCACCAATAATAAAAATTGCGATATTATCGATTGTAATAGGTTTTGTTACCATGTTAATTTCAATTGCTTCTGGTGTAGGACTTCAAAATAAAATATATCAAAAAGTATCTGCTTTTAACGGTGACATCATTATTTCTAATTTCGACACAAATTTTTCTGATGATTCGCAAAACCCTATTTCTACAATTCAGGGATTTTACCCTACATTTAATTCAATTAAAGGAATACAACACATTCAAGCTACTGCCTCAAAAGGTGGAGTGATAAGGACCGCTAATAAATTTGAAGGGGTTGTGGTAAAGGGAGTTGGAAAAGACTATGATTGGAATTATTTTAATGAATTTTTAATAGATGGAAGCTTGCCAGATTATAGCCAACTTCTAACCAATAAAATATTAATTTCAGAATACACATCCAATCGCTTAAATCTAAAAGTAGGAGATAAATTAAACACGTTTTTTTTTAATAGCGATAATTCTAAACTACCAAGAAGTAGGAGTTTTGAAGTATCAGGAATTTATAATAGTGGCTTTAACGAATTTGATGAAAAGTTTGTAATAGCAGATATTCGCCATATTCAACGGTTAAATAAATGGTCTGAAAATGAAATTGGATCTTATGAGGTTTTTGTTGAAGAGTTTTCACAAATAGATCAAATAGGTAACGAGGTTTATAATGAAGTTGGAAGTTTTTTAGATTCTCAAACTATTAAAGAACGGTACTTCTCCATTTTTAAATGGTTAGAATTATTTGATTTTAACATTATACTTATTATTTTTATTATGATTGTCGTAGCAGGTATCAATATGATAACAGCATTGTTAGTTTTAATTTTGGAACGAACTCAAATGATTGGAATTATAAAAGCTTTGGGGAGCTCCAATAAAAGTATCAGAAAAATATTCATTTACAACGCAATGTATTTAGTAGGTATTGGGCTTTTTTGGGGAAATGTAATTGGGATTGGATTGTTATTAATTCAAAAATATTTTAAATTAATAAAACTAGATCCCAACATTTATTATGTTAATGAAGCCCCAGTTTACCTAGCGATAGATTATATTTTACTTTTAAATGTTGGGACACTCATAGTTTGTTTTTCGATGTTATTAATACCTTCTTATATAATTTCAAAAATTACTCCTGTTAGGGCGATTCGTTTTGAATAAATCGATAAAAGATGTCTGTTTGTATAGTAAAAAGTCAAGCTAGGTTTTATATTTTTGTATTGCATTTAATAAGATTATGGAATACGCAAAAAACATTCTTGAGACCATTGGAAATACCCCACTTGTTAAAATCAATAAATTAGCAGAGGAAGTTCCTGGTCTGGTATTGGCAAAATACGAGACTTTTAATCCTGGAAATTCAGTCAAAGATCGAATGGCTTTAACCATGATTGAAGATGCTGAGGCTGATGGAAGATTAATGCCTGGAGGAACTATTATAGAAGGTACTTCAGGAAATACAGGAATGGGATTGGCATTAGCCGCAATAGTTAAAGGTTATAAATGTATTTTTGTTTTAGCTGATAAACAATCAAAGGAAAAATGCGATATCCTTAGAGCAGTTGGTGCTGAGGTAATTATTTGCCCTACAGCAGTTGAGCCCGAGGATCCAAGATCTTACTATTCAGTTTCCAAACGATTATCTCAAGAAACTCCCAATAGTTGGTACGTAAACCAATATGACAACCCCAGTAATTCAAAAGCACATTACGAAAGTACTGGACCAGAAATTTGGAAGCAAACAGCCGGAAAAATCACACATTTTGTAGTAGGTGTTGGTACTGGTGGTACTATATCTGGAGTTGGTAAATACCTAAAAGAAAAGAATCCAAATATTAAAATTTGGGGTATAGATACTTATGGAAGTGTTTTTAAAAAATACCATGAAACAGGGATTTTTGATGAAAATGAGATTTATCCTTATGTGACAGAAGGAATTGGAGAAGACATACTGCCTAAAAATGTAGATTTTGATATCATTGACGGTTTTACAAAAGTAACTGATAAAGACGGAGCTTTATACACCCAAAGACTCGCCAAAGAAGAAGGAATGTTCTTAGGAAATTCTGCAGGGTCTGCCATAAAAGGAGTGCTTCAATTAAAAAAACATTTTACAAAAGATGACGTAATTGTTGTTTTATTTCATGATCACGGCAGTCGTTACGTAGGTAAAATGTTTAATGATGATTGGATGCGAGAAAAGGGATATTTGGAATAAATAACTTTATTTTCTGATATAATATTTTAATTGCCTTTAATTTTAAATTGTTTATTTTGCATTATGTTAATTTCCTTTTATAGTTTAAGACATTATTTCGAAAAACATGGATTTTATGTAAGTTCTCGTTTTGCAGATCGATTAGGCATAAAAGCAAAGAATGTACGATTGTTTTTTATTTACTCTTCATTTGCAACACTTGGATTGGGATTTATCGTATATCTTACAATAGCATTTTATTTAAAATTGAAAGATTTAATTTATACAAAAAGATCTTCAGTATTTGATTTATGAAAAAAATATTTCATACCAAACTGTATATTGCCGTAATATCGCTAATTGTAATCTTTTTAATAGGAACATTATACTTTAGGTTTTCCTCTAATTACTCATGGGTAGATGCTTTTTATTTTACAGTTATTACAGCTACAACAGTTGGTTTTAAAGAAGTTCATCCGCTTACTGAGGCCGAAAAAATATTTACTACAGGCTTAATTCTAGCGAGTATATTTGTTTTGGGATTTGCGATAACCGTAATTACAGAAAATATCTTTAGTAAAAATAATATTGGTAATTTAAGACAAAAAAAAGTGGAGAAAAAAATTAAAAAATTACTCGATCATGTTATCGTTTGTGGCTACGGAAGAAATGGTCAGCAAACTATACACAAATTGATGGCCTACAAACAGCCCTTTGTTGTTATTGAGAAAGATGAAGAAGTTGTTGAAAAATTCTCCAGTGAACTAGTTCCATTTGTATTTGGAAATGCAAACGAGGATGAAGTTCTTAAACAGGCTGGTATCGAAAAAGCTTCCACGCTAATAAGTGCTTTGCCAAACGATGCAGATAATTTATTTGTGGTGTTATCTGCCAGACAATTAAATAATAATTTAAAGATTATAAGTCGTGCAACAGAGGAGACCACTATGAAAAAACTCAAGCTTGCTGGTGCCAACAATGTAATAATGCCTGATAAAATTGGTGGTGATCACATGGCCTCACTTGTGGTAACACCCGATTTAATAGAATTTTTAGATAACTTATCAGTATCCGGTGAGGATGATAGTATGAACGTGGAACAAGTGTCATTTTCAAAGGTTTGTCCTGATGGAAAAGAATTAGCTATCCATGAACTGGATTTAAGAAAAAAAACAGGATGTTCTATAATAGGATATCGCTCACCCAATGGTGAATATATTGTAAATCCAGAAGCGGATTTAATTTTACAACAAGGATCAAAATTAATATTAATTGGTAGGCCTTTTCAAATAGATAGTTTGAAACAATTATATAATGTTTAAAGCTCGTTAACAAATTAACTAGCAAAAATTTGAAGTCCCATTTTTTTTTAGTTTATTGTTGTCTTAATTCAAGCTAAACTAAAAAAATAATTATGAAGAATTACCTTCTTTCCTTAATCACTTTTTTAATTCCATTTTTAAATTTTGCACAGGAGACTTCTGAAAAAGGTCTAGATCAGCAAATAGATGAGGCATTTAAACCCTTTTCAGATTTAATTTCAAGTATTATTTTTTTTGAAGTTTTTGACGGCGCTCCATTTGTTATCATTTTATTAGTTGGAAGTGCTTTGTTTTTTTCAATTTATTTTGGTTTCCCAAATTTCAGATATTTTTTAACCTCAATAAACATCGTTAGAGGTAAATACGATAACATAGATCATCATGAGTCAGGTTCTCCGGAACTTGCGATCGACGGAGATATAAAAGGAACCATTGAGGATGAAAGTAAAGAAGGAGAAGTAACTCACTTTCAGGCATTAGCTACAGCCGTTTCAGGGACTGTCGGAAATGGAAACATTGCAGGTGTTGCATTAGCTATTGCATTAGGTGGCCCTGGAGCTACTTTTTGGATGATTGTTTGTGGTTTATTAGGAATGTCGACCAAGTTTGTAGAATGTACCCTTGGAGTACAATACAGAGATGTTGATGACGAAGGAACGGTTTATGGCGGGCCAATGTACTATATTAGTAAAGGTTTAAAAGAAAGAGGTTTTGTGATGTTAGGTAAAATAGCTGCTGTTTTATTTGCTATTTTTTGTATTGGAGGCTCTTTTGGTGGGGGTAATGCTGCTCAGTCTAATCAAGCAACAATTGTTATTAAAGATTTGCTTGGTATAGAAAGTACGAGTGCGGGTGCTGTCATTGGTATAATATTGGCAATTTTAGTAGGTGTTATTATTATCGGTGGTATTAAAAGAATAGCCTCTGTAACTGAAAAAGTAGTGCCATTTATGGCGATCCTTTACTTAGTCGCTTGTCTATATATTATTTTATCTAATTTTTCTTTAGTAGATGATGCAATTAGTTTAATAGTTACAGAAGCATTTAACCCAAAAGCAATTGGGGTTGGAGGAATTATTGGTGTATTACTAGTTGGATTTAAAAGGGCTGCATTCTCCAATGAAGCGGGAGCTGGTTCAGCATCTATTGCACATTCAGCTGTAAAAACTAAATATTCAGCCTCTGAAGGTTTAGTAGCATTATTGGAGCCTTTTATAGATACGGTTGTAATTTGTACGATGACGGCATTGGTCATTATTATATTTAATTTTGATGGCGCTTTTATATATGGAGGTGATGGACTTGGTAGTGTAATGATAGATGGAGTTTCCTACGAAGGTGCGGGAATTACTTCACAAGCATTTGCTCAGTACATACCTTACTCCAATGTATTTTTAACTATAGCCGTAGTATTATTTGCGGTTTCTACGATGATTTCTTGGTCCTATTATGGTCTTCAATCTTGGAAATTTTTATTTGGTAGAGGTAAAGCAGCAGATTTAACTTATAAACTTTTATTTCTGTTGTTTGTTGTTATCGGTGCAGCAGCAAGTATGAATTCTATTTGGGCTTTTTCTGATGCGATGATTTTTGCTATGGTATTTCCAAATATGATCGGGTTGTATTTCTTATTCCCAGTGGTCAAAAAACAACTAAAAAGATATTTGGATGCAATTAAAGCCAGTAACGCTTAGTTAATCACATATTTAAATAATTGTTTCGAAATTCTCCCCAGAATAAAATACAAATATTCTGTTGGATAAAATTAAATCTTTTTTTGTTTTTAACAGCTCTCAGCGCAATGGGATTCTATTTTTGTTGTTATTGGTATCAGGTTTTGCTGTAATTAGTAATTATATTGATTTTACAACTGAAAACTTATTAGACACCAATTCAAAAGAAGTTTTAGCCGTACAAAAAGAATTAGATTCTATAAGAACTTTATTAATGGAATCAAATCAACCTAAAATTTATCCCTTTAATCCAAACTTTATAACAGATTTTAAGGGCTACAAGTTAGGTATGTCATCTGAAGAAATAGATAGATTGTTAGATTACAGGAAACAAAATAAATGGATTAATTCGAAAGAAGATTTTCAAAAGGTAACTAAAGTTTCCGATTCTTTTCTAGATCAAATAAGCAGCTATTTTAAATTTCCAGATTGGATCAGCAACCCAAAACCAAAATACAGCGATTGGAGAAAAGGATTTAAAGAAAAAACATTTGACCAAAAAATAGATCTTAATATCGCTACTCAACTACAACTTGAAGAAATTAATGGAATTGGAAAATCTTTTAGTAAAAGAATTGTTGATTATAGAAGTAAGTTAGTAGGATTTTCTGATGATATACAATTATATGAAGTTTATGGTTTGGATTATCAAGTTGTAAAAAGGGTATTGAATGAATTTACTGTGAAAACTCCAAAAGAAATTATAAAAATGAATCTTAATAAAATATCAGCCTCCGATATTGCAACTATTCCGGGCATATCCTTTGAGCTTGCCAAGAGAATTTGGGAGTTTCGTATATTAAACGAAAGAATAGTTGACTTTATGGAATTGAAAAAAATTGAGGGGCTCACAGAAAGAAAGTTACAAGGAATTCAGCTATATTTGAAGTTGGAATGAAACCCTTATTAACCTTTATTTTATCAATAATTAACTTAATTTAATGAACAACCTATATTTTACTGAAGAGCATGAACTGTTTAGAAAAAGTTTAAAAGATTTTTTACATAAAGAAGTGGTTCCTCACATAGATAAATGGGAGAAAGAAGGAAAAGTTGAACGCTTTATTTGGAGAAAAATTGGAGAGATGGGGTTTTTCGGTATCAACTATCCAGAAGAATTTGGAGGCTTAAATCTAGATCTTTTTTATACAGTAATTTTTCTGGAGGAATTACAGAAAATAAATTCAGGAGGTTTTGCTGCTAATTTGTGGGCTCATGCTTATCTAGCTATGACGCATCTAGACAAAGAAGGTAGTCAAGAAATTAAAGAAAATTATTTAGCAGCTAGTATTACCGGAGATAAAATAGGATGCCTGTGTATTACAGAACCTTTTGGAGGTTCTGATGTATCAGGTATAAGAACAACTGCAATAAAAAATGAAGGCACCTATGTTTTAAACGGTTCAAAGACATTTATAACCAACGGAGTATATAGTGATTATTTAATAGTTGCTGCTAAAACTAATATTGAAAAAGGAGCTAAAGGAATTAGTATTTTTTTAGTAGATAGGGATACACCAGGAATTACATCGACTAAGCTTGACAAACTTGGTTGGAAAGCAAGTGATACCGCAGAAATCGCTTTTGATAACGTCATTATTTCTACAGAAAATTTAATGGGCGAAGAAAATAAGGGCTTTTCTTACATCATGGAGCATTTTGCCTTGGAACGTCTTGTAATGGCTATTAATGCGCACGCTAGAGCAGAATTTGCATTGGAATATACGATTCAATACATGAAAGAGAGAACTGCATTTGGTCAAAGCATATCTAAATTTCAAGCATTAAGACATAGTGTAGCTCAGATATCGAGTGAACTTGAAGTCTGTAAAGCTTTTAATTACACAACTGCCAAGAGATTAAATGATGGGGAGTATGTGGTTAAAGAAGCTACAATGGCTAAATTAACATCCACTAAAATGGCAGACGATGTCATATACCAATGTCTTCAGTTGTTAGGTGGGTATGGCTATATGGAAGAATATCCTTTAGCCAGACTTTTTAGAGACAGTCGACTCGGCCCAATAGGAGGTGGTACCTCTGAAATTTTGAGAGAAATTATTGCTAAAATGATAATTGATGGTAAAGACTACAAACCGGTTACTTGAAAAAACAAATCTCAGAAAATTGTTCGCTAAAAGTGAACGATATCATTACCAATTAAAAACACTACTATTTTGCTTGTTTTTTATTTGTACTTTAAATTCATTTTCTCAAGTTGAATTAAAAGGAAAAGTAATTGATTTTATAACCTACTTACCTCTTGAAAATACTAGTGTGTATGTAGATAAATCTACAATTGGTTCTGTCAGTAATAGAGATGGTAAATTTATATTATCGGTTCCAAAAAGATTACAGAATGATACGCTAGTGATATCGTCAATTGGGTATAAGAGTTATAAGGTTTTAGTAAATGATTTTAAAAATGATACAGCAATTTTTTTGGAAGAAGATATAGCATCGTTAGATGAAATCTTCATAGTTGCAGAAACTAGGCCTAAAAATGGTAATGATGTAGTGTTAAGAGCAATTGAAAGGTTGCCAGAAAATCTTCCAGAAAATCCTTATCTGCAAAGAGGTTTTTTAAGACATCGAGAACGCAATAAAAAAGAATATAAATGGCTGATTGAAAGTGCCATTACTTTGTACGATTCAAGTTATGCATCCGGATCAGATAAAAATTTAAAAATAAACATAGATCAAAACAGAAAGAGTTTCGATTTGCGTGATGTAGATAGCTTATTTGCATATTCTTCTTATTTAAGAAATGTCTCTAAAACCTTTAAAATGTCTACGAAGGAACTTCGGAGAGATACAATTAAAACAGAAACTTTAGTCAAGGCTATAAAGTGGAATGACGAAAGAGTAAATGGATTGGATTTTTTATTTAGAGGACCATTAAATTTAGTTAGAAATTCTAATAGAAATAACTCGATATTTGGAGCTGATATCCTCAAAAATCATCAATTTAAAATAGATACAATATTGGTGGATAACGACAGAAAAATATATAAAATTGAAATAAAACGAGGATTTGATTTTGTTGGACTTAACACCAAAGGAATTTATAACGAAGGTTTTGAATCAAGAGGCTGGTTATATATTTATTGGGATAATTTTGCAATTAAGAGGATAGAATATGATTTAATAGCCTCTTCAGATAAACAAAAGCGAAGAAGTAAAAGTTTACTAGGAACTCTAAACAATCACAAGCTAGTTATATCTTACAAAGAATACGAAGAAAAAATGTATCCAAACTATTACTACTATGAAACCCCAAAATTAGTGAATGTTGGAGATCGATCTACCGATAAATTATACAAAACTGAAGAGGAAAAGAAAAAATTAAAAGAAGAACAATTTTATTATTCAGTTCAAGAAATTCTATTTTCAGAAATTATTCAAGATTCTTTAGTGATCGCAAATGCATTAAAAAAACCATGGTCAGATGATATATTTATTCAAAGACCATATAATAAAGAATTTTGGAAAAACTATAATGTATTATTAGAGAGCGAAGAAGAAAAAAAATTGGTCGAAGATTTAAGTAAAAGAGCAACCTTATTTAGGGAGTAGAATTTTACTTTTTTAAAAAAAAAGAAATCTTATTATATAAACCAAAAAACTTATTATATTTGCCGACCTAAAAGAGAGGAGGTTAAGAGTTATGTTAATAATACCAATAAAAGAAGGAGAGAACATTGATAGAGCGCTGAAACGTTTCAAACGTAAGTTTGATCGTACAGGGACAAAAAATCAACTACGTGAAAGAAAACAATTCACAAAACCTTCAGTAAAAAGAAGAGCTCAGATTCAAAAAGCTCAGTACATCCAAAACCTAAGAGATCAAGAAGAGGTTTAGTATTTCTGTTTGATTTGACATATAAAGTCCCTTGAAAATAGTAATTTTACTTTTTAAGGGATTTTTTATGCACTTTAATTCTTTTTTAGAATACCTCCAGTTTGAGAAAAACTATTCTCCAAATACCATAACTGCCTACAGTAGGGATATAGAAAGTTTTTTGGATTTTGCATCCAAACAATTTGGCTATTCTGAAATCAAAAACATACACTATTCAATTATAAGAAATTGGATTGTAAAATTAGTTGATGACGGAGTATCCAATACTACCATCAACAGAAAAATTTCTTCTTTACGAACTTATTATAAATTTTTAATTAAAATCGGTGACTTAAAGGTAAGTCCTCTTTTAAAACACAAAGCACTAAAAACAGCTAAAAAAATACAAGTCCCTTTTTCAGAAAAAGAAATAGAAGAGGTTTTAAATCTTTTAAAAGATCAGGACAGTTTTTTAAGTGCAAGAAATAAGCTTATAGTTGAACTTTTTTATTCAACAGGAATGAGAAGAGGTGAGATGGTAAATTTGAAATTGATAGATGTTTCTTTTTCTCAAAAAACAGTAAAGGTTTTAGGAAAAAGAAATAAAGAAAGAATAGTTCCTTTATTACCTTCAGTATTAAAAACAGCCAATACTTACCTAACATTCAGAAAAGGCTTAAAGAAAATTAAGGATACAGATTATTTTTTACTCACTGAAAAAGGTAATAAAATATACGAGACGTTGCTTTACAGGTTAATCAATAATTACTTTAGCCTGGCTTCAGAAAAAGTAAAAAAAAGTCCTCATATTCTAAGACACTCTTTTGCTACTCATCTGTTAAGTGAAGGTGCAGATATAAAATCTGTTAAGGAGTTACTTGGTCATTCAAGCCTTGCATCTACTCAAATTTATGCTAACAATAGTATATCAAAATTAAAACAAGTATATAAAAATTCACATCCTAGAAATTCAAATTAGAACAGAGTGTTCCTTAAATATTTTGTAAGAGTCCTAACAGATTACAACTATATATTTTTCAAACTCTAAAACATTCTAAAAAAAGTAAAGTAAAAAATAAAAAGAATATTCTTGAAAAAAAGTTTTTTAAAAAAAATAATTTATTTACATTTGCAGTCCGTTAGAAATAACGTGTTTTTCTTTGTCGAAAAACAAGCCGAAAGCCGATGTAGCTCAGCTGGCTAGAGCAGCTGATTTGTAATCAGCAGGTCGTGGGTTCGAGTCCCTCCATCGGCTCTAAAAAAATGAATTTTGAGAGATTTGCAGAATTAATTTTCAGTATTTATTTTCAAAAACGTTCTTTAAAATAGATATTATATTAAGGGGAGATACTCAAGCGGCCAACGAGGGCAGACTGTAAATCTGCTGACTATGTCTTCGCAGGTTCGAATCCTGCTCTCCCCACATATTTTTTATATGTTGGGTGATTCTTATAATAATATCTTTGTATTGAAATGTTTTTTGAAAGAAATTTCAAAACAAAAGCGGGAGTAGCTCAGTTGGTAGAGCGTCAGCCTTCCAAGCTGAATGTCGCCAGTTCGAACCTGGTCTCCCGCTCTAAAAATCCTAACTAAGGCAATTTTTTTGTTTTAATAGTATGGAAAAAGCACTTTACGCCGGTGTAGCTCAGGGGTAGAGCGTTTCCTTGGTAAGGAAGAGGTCTTGGGTTCAAATCCCAACATTGGCTCTAAATAAGAGTTTATTACAAATAGTACTAATAGATAACTAAGATTAAATAAAGACAAAATGGCAAAAGGAACTTACGATCGGTCGAAACCGCATTTAAATGTTGGTACAATTGGACACGTAGATCACGGTAA
>JAAEPP010000314.1 GCA_024232495.1 Flavobacteriaceae bacterium | reverse complement strand
ATCTTTAGATACTAACATATCTAAAGTGATTAGCTCTGTTTGGTTTGGATTAAATTCTTGCATTCTGAAATATTAAAAATTAATTAAGATTCAATTTGCAAAATTTTGAGGATTTCCTACGCTGCAATTATACAGCCCCTTTATATAATATATATACATTATATCTACCTTTTTTATGAAACTTGATTTTATATTTCAATAATTATCATAAGGTGTTAAAGAATTATACATTTACATGAATTTTTAAAATTAAATAAACCTTTAAAGTTTCTTAATAAATGATTTGGGGATTTATACTCATCATTTATTAAGTTTTCAATATTACTGGATTCTGATTCAGAATTAATTGACACTAAATTACCTTCTTGGTTATTAAAATTATCATTTAAACCATTAAAGTTATTTTTGAATGTATTAAAGTACTTATTTTTATCAACATTACTCAAAAAAGATTTTATAATTTTCGTATTCGATGGAGTACTTTTTATTCGATTTAATCGAAATGAATCATTTTCTTTTTCTTCATTAACATAATTAGAAATTGAATCATAGTTTCTTTCTTCTATATTAAATTCATAAAAATCAGAAAATGAATCAACAGAATCTGAAGATAAGCTAGAAGATATGGAAATTGATTCTTCATAAATATTTGTTTTATTATATTCTATTAATTTCTTTAATATTTGTTCATTATAATCTTTTTCTTCAAGATTCAAATTCATTCTTTTATTTTCTATAAAGGAAATACTATTTAAATTACTATTAAATTTTTCTTTATAGAATTTGATATTTTTGTTTAAAATGATAATATTCTGTTTATAGAATTTAATTTCAATATAATTTTTAATATTTACCATTGAATATTCATTTAATAGTGACTTTAAACTTAAGCTGTTAAAAGAATTATAAAGACTTAGAATAGGAAATAATAATTCTAAATTTAAATTATTATGATCAATCTCATTCAAATTAGAACTAATTAAATTAACATCTGTGAATTCAAAGCATGGGCATATATCTTTTAAATCATTTAATCCTTTGGAAGTTTGAACAAATAATGGAATATAATTTTTTGAATTATTAGAACATAGAAAATATACTTTTCCTTTGTTATTTTTTAAAGTACCTATAAAAATTTTGAAGTTAAAATCTTTTAAACAAATCAATGAGTGATAAAAGTTTTCTTTAAGTATTTTATTAAAGTAAGTATTAGAAAAAGGCAAGTTTAAAGTTTTTTTAATTAAATATAAATCATTTGATTCTGAATTAGTAGAATTTAAACCTTTATAATAAAAACTTGGTAGTAGTATTATCATATTTTTAGAATTTGAATTTGATAATATTTGTACATTATTGAAATTATTATTTTTAATCAGTATTATTTTATTTGCAACATTTAATTTTGAGAAACCATGGAAACAATCTCCATATCTATATATTTTAATTAAGTTTGAGATATCTTGGCTTATTAAAGAATTATTTATTTTAATTTCATCTATAATTTTGCAGATTGCATTATAATTTTCTATTTCTCCATTATAAAAAATAAATGTTTCTTTAGTTTCTTGATTTTTTTCAGTTTCACATAAATTTATAGGAATAGATTTAAAGAAAATATTGAATTTTTTATTTAAATCTTTAAAACGCATTTTATTATTAATTAATTGATTCAAATTTTTGGAACATATAATTTTCTTTTCTAGTTCTTTTGAGATTTTAGTATCCTTTATATTAATAGAATCCGTAATTTCGTTACTAATAATATTTTTTAAATAGATCAGAGTATCTAGTATTAGCTGTTTTTTTTTATTTTTCAATATTAAGGCTTTTAAAATATTCGATATTTTTTGAATTCTATTTTTATATTCTAAATCATGTTTATTTAAAAATAATAAGCTTTCATACTCAAAAGGTTCATTTATTTTAAAAAAAGAATGACTATAATTTTGTTTAGTATCATAACTTTTTGGCTCATATTTTATATAATTATTTTTTAAATATTTATTTCTTATTTTGCTATTCATATTACTTTCAATCAAGTAATTACAGCTGAAAAAAATATTTATTAACATTAAATTAAAGGGGATATAAAACTTGTTTTTCTTCATTAGCATAAAATTTAAATGATATATATAAACTATTAATTTGCCTACTAAATAAAAAACTTTTATAACAAAATTTATTTTTCAAGTAATATATTATTAAATACTTAAAATATAATCCTAATAAGCATCCAATTATTATACTTAACATAATATTTATTATATAACTACTATACAGATAACACAAAAGCAAATAATATTAAATTAATAAAATTAATTTAATGGGTTAAATATTAATGATATTTTAAATGTTCAGCCAGACATTTTTATATTTCAGTTAAATGAAGGATATAAAATTTTGCTTTAATTATAAATTTACCTAGTTTTAGTATTGTATGTTATAATCAAAAAAAATTAAATTATGGAAAATCGTGCATCAGCAGCTACACTTATAGTAATAAGTGTTTTAGTTTTAGTTTTTGCAATTATTTATGCTAATAAACGTGCAAAAAAAGCTAAATTAAAAAATAAACAAAAAGCTATGGCTATTAAGCCTAAAGATGATTTGCAATCTAAAATAGAAAAAAATAAAAAAGATAGAACGGATGTTATTGAAGATAGAAAAGAAAAAAGAGATGAAAGCATTCAAGATCATCAAAATCAAAGAGATCAAGAATTAAAAGATAAAAAAGAAAAAAGAGAAGATAGCATTGAAGAACATAAAAAGAATAGAGAATTAGAAATCAGAGATAAAACAAATCAAAGAGATCAAAATATTAAAGAAAATAAGAAAATAAGAAAACAAATTCTTGCAAAGAAAAAACAAGATAGAGATAAAATAGTTAAAAAAATACAGAAAAAGAAAAATGCATAATTAAAATATGAGGCTTATGTTCTATAGGCCTCTTTATTTATATATTTTTTTAATTATTCAAACCAAATACCTTAAATATTATTTCCATATTAATAGAATCTCACTTTTCCCCTTCAATAGAATATTTTGATAAAATTAACGATTGTGAAAATTTATTAATTGAAGTTTATGAAAATTATCAAAAACAAACCTATAGAAATAGATGTTATATCTTAACTTCTCAAAAAGTAGATAAATTAATTGTACCCATAATTAATCCACATAAAAAAACAATAATTAAAGATATTAAAATTGATAATAGATCATTATGGTTTATTAAACATTTGAGATCTATAAAAACTTCATATAGTAAAGCTCCTTATTTTATATATTATGAAGAAAAGTTAAATAAGATCTTTAATAAAAAGCATAAATTTCTTATAGATTTAAATCTTGAATTGATTAATCTATTTTTAGAAATACTTGAGATAAATCTAAATATCAAACTGACAACAAAATATAATGAGTTATATGAACAGAATATTTTAGATTATAGAAATAAAATAATCTTACCAAATAAAAGAATAACAGATTTTATAACTAAAAAATATACTCAAATATTTGGAACACAATTTTATCCTAACTTAAGTATTATTGATTTGTTTATGTCCAAAGGACCTAGTTCTTCTTTATATTTAACTAATAATTAAATTAATCTATTTAATTTCTTCTTCAGGCAAATTGTTATTTTATATTTGATTTGATTTACTCTTCTATTATATTAATTTTTAACCTTTATTACAAAAAAGTATTATTAATAATATCAATTTTCAATATCATAATTAAAATAATAATAAAAATATTTGCTTATACATAGAATCATTTGAATATGATAAATAATATTTTAAATTTAGATATCTTAATTTTACTATTAATAAACAATAATAATTTGTATGTTAACAACTAAAACTAAAAAATTAATATCGAATATTATAATTTTGTCATTAATTACTTTTTGTACTCACAAAAATAATATCAATATGCAAAAAAGGAAATTAAAAAAATATAAATGTTCCTTTTCAAATAAAGATCCCAAAATACAAAATTTATTAAATGATAATATTTCTCAAACAGAAGAGAAAGAAGATTATAAATTAAGAATCATAAGTAGAAACCTATTCAAGAAGAATTTGGAAAATATTAAATATTCTATACTCATTCCATATCAAGATGATTAGTAATTATTTGAAAATTACTATTTATTCTGCTATATAATTTTTCAGTTATTATTGGTATAGTACTAGAAAAGAAATTGTCTATTGCCGACCGAAATTCTTTTGCTGTTTT
>JAAEPP010000313.1 GCA_024232495.1 Flavobacteriaceae bacterium | reverse complement strand
ATCAACATTAATTAATGAAACTCTCTATCCTATTTTAAATGCATATTTTTTTAATGGTGTTAAACGACCTAAGCCATATAAAAAAGTTGATGGATTAAAAAATATTGATAAAGTGATCGACATCAATCAGTCTCCAATAGGAAGAACTCCTCGATCTAATCCTGCAACTTATACCGGTGTATTCTCAGAAATAAGAAATTTATTTTCAAAAGTACCTGAAGCTATGATTCGAGGTTATAAACCAGGCAGATTTAGTTTTAATGTTACTGGTGGGCGTTGCGAAACTTGTAAAGGCGGAGGTTTACGAGTGATAGAAATGAATTTTTTACCTGATGTTTATGTAGAATGTGAAACTTGTCAAGGAAAACGATTTAATAGAGAAACATTAGAGATAAAATATAAAGGAAAATCTATTTACGATGTGTTAGATATGACAATTGAAGACGCTTGTCCTTTGTTTGAAAATATTCCAAAAATATATAGAAAATTAAAAACTATAAAGGATGTTGGTCTTGGTTATATTACCTTAGGACAACAATCGACCACTCTTTCTGGTGGCGAAGCACAGCGAATCAAATTAGCGACAGAATTATCTAAAAGAGATACAGGAAACACTTTCTATATATTAGATGAACCTACCACGGGTCTACATTTTGAAGACATTAGAGTTTTACTTAATGTACTGAATAAAATCGTTGACAAAGGAAATACGGTAGTTATAATTGAACATAATTTAGATGTAATAAAAACAGTAGATTACATCATTGATATTGGTCCAGAAGGAGGAAAAAGCGGCGGACAAGTATTAGCAAAAGGAACACCAGAAGAAATCGTAAAAGTTAAGAAAAGTCATACAGCCCGTTTTCTCAAAAAAGAATTAAATTAGCAGCACAATCCCTAATAGATTTTTATTCACGTTAAAAACATTACATAACTATGAAAAAGGAAAGAAATCCAAAAAATTGGAATGAAGTTAAAACAAATGACTCTTGGGCTATTTTCAAAATCATGGGAGAATTTGTGAGTGGATATGAAAAGTTAAGTAAAATTGGTCCATGCGTATCTATTTTTGGTTCTGCGCGAACTAAGCCGGACGATAAATATTATCAATTAGCTGAAAACATAGCTAAAAATTTATCTGACAATGGATATGGAGTCATTACTGGCGGTGGTCCAGGGATTATGGAAGCAGCAAACAAAGGAGCTTATAATGCTGGAGGAACCTCGGTTGGATTAAATATAGAATTACCTTTTGAGCAACACGACAATCCTTACATAGATAGTGATAAAAGTATAGACTTTGATTATTTTTTTGTAAGAAAAGTAATGTTCGTGAAATACTCTCAAGGCTTCGTTGTAATGCCCGGAGGATTTGGAACCTTAGATGAACTTTTTGAAGCAATAACTTTAATACAAACTCACAAAATTGGAAAATTCCCAATTATTCTAGTAGGAAAGAAATTTTGGAGTGGTTTAGTTGATTGGATAAAAGAAACACTTCTTGAGTCTCATAACAATATTAGTAAAGAAGATTTACATTTACTAAATATTGTTGATACAGAAGATGAAGTTATTGAAATCCTAAATGATTTTTACGAGAAATATAATTTAGAACCTAATTTTTAAAAAAAAGTAAACTATCCCCACCCTATGAAATTTATTATATACGTAGCTGTAGCTATTTTCAGCTTCAGCTCTTTTGCACAGGAAACAGTTAATGTTATGTTTTATAATTTACTAAATTTTCCAGATGCCGCTCCTGGTGGTCGATCAGAAATATTAAGAAATATTTTTACAGAGTTCAAACCTGATTTATTTCTAGTCTGTGAACTACAAAATGAAAGGGGCGCCGATGAAATTTTAAATATTTCTCTAAATTACAATACTAATAATTACTCGCGTGCCGATTTTGTTGCCAATCAATCTGGAAGTAATAGTTTACAACAATTATTATATTACAGAAACGAAAAATTTTTATTAGAATCATCTGAAATATTACTAACACCTTTAAGAGATATTAATAAATATGTATTAAAATTAAATACCCTAGATCAAGCCTCCGATCCAGTTTTAATCTATATATATGTTGCGCATTTAAAGTCGAGTCAAGGATCATCAAATGAAGATCTTCGTTTGGAAATGGTAAATGAGTTTACCGATGATCTAGAAAATTTAGAATCTAATTCTTTTGTATTGTTTGCAGGGGATTTTAACTTATACTCATCCGAAGAGCCTGCATATCAAGAAATTTTAGATACAAGCAATGCTATTGTCATGGTAGATCCAATAAACACACCTGGCACCTGGCACAATAACGAAAATTTTCAAGATATTCATACACAAAGTACGCGATTAGGTTCAGGTCCAAATGGTGGTGCAAGTGGAGGACTTGACGATCGCTTTGATTTTATTACAATTTCTGAAAATATAATCACTAATCAAAATATTAAGTATGTTCCAGAGAGTTACAAAGCACTCGGTAATAATGCGAATTGTTTTAACTTAAATATTAGTGACGAGACCTGTTCTGGTGAATATAGTCAGACATTAAGAAATCAGTTGTATAGTATGAGTGATCATCTTCCTGTAATAATGAAATTGGAAACTACAAAAGAATTTGTTCTAAACAATCAAGATTTTTCATTTGTTGAAGATTTAAATATTTATAATACACTAGTATCTGACAATTTAACATTGGTAATACAAAACTCATTACAAAATAGAACATCCATTCATATATTCAACATGTTGGGACAAAAAGTAAAAACAATAATTACAAATAATAATACTATCCAAATTGATACTTCAGATTTAGAAAGTGGTCTGTATTTTTTGATGTCTGATGAATTAAACGGAATTCAGAAATTTTTAAAAATATAATTGCACTCAAAAGAATACATATCATTTGTGTTTTTTTTTATTGTTACGCTGGTTCACGCACAACATCAAATAAGCATTAATGCATCTCTCCTACCCGAATCAAAATCTATAGTAATTGAACAAGAATTAGTTTATGAAAATAATTCTGATTCAACTTTAACTGAAATATACTTAAATGATTGGGCTAATAGTTTTTCAAGTAAAACCACTCCGCTTGCAAAAAGATTTGCCGAAAATTATCAAGCTTCTTTCCATTTTGAGAATAATAAAAATAGAGGGCATACTAAAATATTAAAAATTAATAACAGTATTGATGAATCTTTGAATTGGAGTAGGCACAATCAATTAGATATTATTAAAATAGAACTAGATGAAAGATTATTGCCTGGCGAATCATATATCCTAAAATTAGAATATAAAATTATTTTACCCGACGATAAGTTTACACGTTATGGTATTGCTAAAAATGGAGCTATTAAAGTCAGATACTGGTATTTGTCACCAGCGGTATTCGACAAAAAATGGCAAACATATAGCAATAAGGATTTAAATGATTTATACCTCGCTCCTAGTACTTTTAAGATTAGGTTCAAGACTCCAGAAAATTATGAGTTAATCTCCGATTTAAATGTAATATCAGAAAGTATTGATAACAAAACAAAGATAACTCAACTAGAAGGGAATCACAGAATAAATGTGAAATTACAATTTTTAAAAGTTTCTAGCTATCAAGCACTAGAAACTGATAAATTTTTAGTTTCAACAAATCATAGTCATAAAAACATAACGCCAATATCACAGGCATTAATAATTGACAGAATCACTCATTTTTTAGATAAAAATCTAGGTGAGTATCCCCATGATAAGATGATTATTAGCGAAATAGACTATGAGCGAAATCCTGTTTATGGTTTAAACTTATTGCCTGAGTTTATTAGTCCTTTCCCTGAAGGTTTTGAGTATGATATTGAAATGTTAAAAATAATGACTCGGACCTATCTAGAAAATACTCTAATAATTAATCCTCGAAAAGATCATTGGCTAATTGGTGCATTTCAAGTCTATTTAATGATTCATTATATAGATACTTATTATCCAACAATGAAACTAGCAGGTAATTTGAGTAATCTTTGGATATTAAAATTTTTTCATGCTTCCGAATTAGCTTTTAACGAACAGTATTCATTTCTATATATGAATATGGCGAAGTATAATCTTCATCAAAAAAATACGGTTGCTAAAGATTCGTTACTAAAATTTAATAAAGACATTGCTAGTGACTATTATGCCGGTAGTGGATTGGTTTATCTTTCTGCATATATTGGTAAAGAACCCGTATTAAAGTCCATCAAAGAGTTTTATGTTGAAAATAAATTAAGCCTAGTTACAGCCTTAGATTTTAAAGAAAATTTACAAAAAAACACCAACAAACCAATTGATTGGTTTTTTAAAGATTACATTGATAATCGAAGTAGCATTGATTTTAAATTAAAAAAATTAGTGCCTCTAAAAGATTCTTTAAAAATTGATATCATCCATAAAAAAAACACCAAACTCCCTGTATCAATTTATGGTCTCAATAAGCAAAAAATTATATTCAAGAAATGGCTTGACCCATTTGACTCCTTAGTTACTGTAAAAATACCTACTAAAAATATTAAAAGAATTGCAGTGAATTTCGAAGGTGAAATTCCAGAAATAAATCAAAGAAATAATTATAAGAAAATAAAAGGACTAACCAATAAACCATTTCAAGTTCGACTTTTTAAGGATGTGGAAGACCCACGTTACAATCAACTTTTTATAATGCCCGCCTATAATTATAATATTTATGATGGTTTTACAATTGGTTCTAAGTTTTATAACAAAGCTGTTTTAAGAAAACCTTTTCAATATAAAATAACTCCCATGTGGGCGCTAAAATCAACCACATTAGTTGGTAGTGGATCTGTTTTGTATAAGAAAATGCCAGAGTTTGGAAATTTATACTTCTACAGAATTGGTTTTTCCGGTAGTTATTATTCTTATGATAGTGACTTATTCTATAAAAGATTTAGCCCTTTTGCTTCAGTGGGTTTTAGAGATAGTAAAGATTTAAGAAATAATAAGAAACATATAATCAATATTAGGAATATTACAGTAGACCGAGATAAAAGCCCAAACATAGCGCTTGAATCTCCCAACTATAGTGTTTTTGACATCAATTATGTATATTCAAATCCAAACTTGATTAATTATTATAGGGCTAGTGTTGATTATCAGGTATCTGCTGATTTTAGTAAAATTTCAACAACCTTAAACTATAGAAAATTATTTAATAATAATCGTAAAATTGATGTCCGCCTTTTTACCGGAATTTTTATAAAAAACAATACAAAGCTAGACGACCATTATTTTAGTTTTGCTTTAGACCGACCCACAGATTATTTATTTGATTTCAATTATTATGGAAGAAGTGATGCTTCTGGTTTATTTAGTCAGCAGTTAATTATTGCTGAAGGTGGTTTTAAATCAAAATTACAGCCTGCATTTTCAAATACTTGGATGACTACACTTAACCTAAGTACTAATATTTGGAGATGGATTCAAGCTTATGGTGATCTAGGTTGGATAAATAATAAAAACCAAGGAACTGAAGTTGTTTATGACAGTGGAATACGTCTAAGTTTGGTAGAAGATTATTTTGAATTATTTTTTCCAGTATACTCAAACCTTGGTTGGGAAATAGCTCAACCTAGATACGATCAAAAGATACGGTTCATCGTTACCCTTGACGTTAGAACACTTTTTGGTTTGTTTACAAGAAAATGGTATTAAACCATTATTTTTTTCGGTTGATTTTAGTTGTTTTCTATTTTTTTTAAAAAAAATATTTTTATTAAATAATTTAACAAATCATTAAAAAAATAAAAAATTCATATTTTTTGACTTTTAAAAAGATAAATATTTTAAGAATTGGCATTTATTTTGACACATATATGAAAATTGTATAAAATTTTGTTTTTTACTATTTTTGTAATCTAATAAAGTTGAAATAAAATATGCAAACTAGTCCTGAAACAAATAACAAATTAACATTCGAAGATTTTAAGAAGGAAGTTTTAAGTGATTATAAAACTGCTGTGACAAGTCGAGAATGCAGTTATTTAGGACGAAGAGAAGTTTTAACAGGAAAGGCTAAGTTTGGAATTTTTGGAGACGGAAAGGAAGTGCCTCAACTGGCTTGGGCAAAGGCATTCAAAAATGGTGACTGGAGAAGTGGATATTATAGAGATCAAACCTTTATGATGGCTATAGGCAAATTAACCATTCAACAATTTTTTGCAGGTTTATACGCACACACAGATCTAAAAGCTGATCCTATGAGTGCTGGAAGACAAATGGGAGGTCATTTTTCGACACATAGTTTAAATGAAGATAATTCTTGGAAAAACCTGGTTAAACAAAAAAACAGTAGTCCAGATATTTCTCCAACAGCAGGACAAATGCCTAGATTGGTTGGTTTAGCACAGGCTTCAAAAATATACAGGAATCAAACAGGCTTAGAAAACTTTACTTCTTTTACTAATAATGGAAATGAGGTTGCTTGGGGAACTATAGGGAATGCTAGTACTAGTGAAGGGTTGTTTTGGGAATCAATCAATGCTGCAGGAGTACTTCAAATACCTATGGTAGTGAATGTATGGGATGATGATTACGGAATATCTGTCCACGCTAAATATCAGACCACCAAAGAAAATATTTCAGAAATTTTAAAAGGATTTCAAAGATCAGAGGATTCTAATGGATATGAAATTATAAAAGTTCGTGGATGGGATTATCCTAATTTGGTTGAGGCCTATCAAAAAGCTTCAAAAATAGCCAGAGAAGAACATGTCCCTGTACTAATACATGTTAATGAGCTTACGCAGCCACAAGGACACTCAACGAGTGGATCACATGAACGATATAAGGATAAAGATAGATTGAATTGGGAGAAAGAATATGATTGTAATGTCAAAATGCGAGAGTGGATCGTGGAGAACAACCTTGCTACTGAAGAAGAATTAACAGCTATTGAAAAAACAATAAAAAAAGAAGTCAGGGAAGGAAAAAATGCCGCATGGAAAGCTTTTTTAAAGCCTCAAATTGAGGAACAAAAAGAAGCCTTAACACTTATTAATAATGCAGCAGAAAAAAGTGCTAATAAGGTATTTATAGATACCATTTCCTCAGCTTTATATGCTAGAAAAGAGCCTTTACGTAGAGAAATTATAGGTGCTGCCAGAAAAACACTTCGCTACTTGATTGGTGAAAACTCAGTTGAAAAGAAACAATTAAAAGATTGGATTGAAAATTATTTTGAATTAATAGAACCTAAATATAGTGCTCATTTATATTCAGAAGCTAGTGATAATGCTTCAACTATTAAGGAAGTTAAACCAATCTATGATGAGTCAACAGAAGATGTCGATGCCAGAATTTTACTTAGAGATAATTTTGATGCAATTTTAACAAAATATCCTGAGGTAGTCATTTTTGGAGAAGATAGTGGAACAATTGGCGACGTAAATCAGGGCCTAGAAGGGCTTCAAAGTAAATTCGGAGAAATTCGCGTTTCTGACACTGGAATTAGGGAAGCTACTATATTAGGGCAAGGAATTGGGATGTCGATGCGAGGGTTACGTCCTATCGCCGAAATTCAGTATTTAGACTACATTCTTTATTGCTTGCAAATTATGAGTGATGATCTAGCAACAGTAAGATATCGCACTAATGGGAAGCAAAAAGCACCCCTAATCGTAAGAACTCGTGGGCACCGATTGGAAGGTGTTTGGCACAGTGGATCGCAAATGGGAGGATTAATTCATTTGTTACGCGGTATGTACATATTAGTCCCAAGAAATATGACCAAAGCAGTAGGTTTTTACAATACACTTTTAAAAACGGACGAACCGGCACTAGTTATTGAATGTCTAAACGGTTACAGGTTAAAAGAAAAAATGCCTATTAACTTAAATGAAATAACGACACCTATTGGAGTAGTTGAGACTGTTAAAAATGGAACTGATATTACCTTGGTTTCCTACGGAAGTACGTTGCGTATAGTTCAAGAAGCGTCTTTAGAATTACAAGAGGTTGGAATAAGCACAGAAGTTATAGATATTCAATCGCTATTACCCTTAGATTTAAATCATGACATAGTAAAAAGTATTGCAAAAACAAATAGACTACTAGTCATCGATGAAGATGTGCCTGGAGGTGCTTCGTCTTACATAATGCAACATATACTAGATATACAAAATGGTTATCAATACTTAGATAGTAAACCTCAAACCTTAACTGCCAAACAACATCGTCCTGCTTATGGAACAGACGGCGATTATTTTTCAAAACCACAAGTAGAGGATGTATTTGAAAAAGTATACGATATAATGAACGAAGTAAATCCAAATGATTTTCCAAAAATGTAATATTTTATTTTATCTTAGCAGGAGAAATAAAAAAAAACCGACTATGTTTTTAACTAATTTAAATAACAATAATTACCAGCCTTAACAAAAACTTGTCGAGATATATAAGCCTGTCAAGTTTTTATTTGACAGGCTTTTTTTATGGAATAAATTGAAATAATAAATAATAGAATAAAAAATAGAATATTATGTGTGGAATTGTATGTGCATTCGAATTAAAACAAACCTCTAAAAAATTACGCCCTCAATTATTAAAGATGGCAAAATTAATAAGGCATCGTGGCCCAGATTGGAGCGGAATTTATAGCAACAATAAAGTGATTATGGCGCATGAACGCCTGGCGATTGTAGATCCTACTTCGGGAAAACAACCGCTTTTATCAAAAGATAAAAACTTAGTTTTAGCTGCTAATGGTGAGATTTATAACCATTTGGAATTACGCAAACAATTTGAAGACTACTATCAGTTTCAAACAAAATCTGATTGTGAGGTTATCCTCGCTTTGTATAAAAAAAAAGGTGCTTCGTTTTTAGATGAATTAAATGGAATTTTTGGTTTTGCTTTATATGATGTTGCAAACGATTCTTATTTAATCGCTCGTGATCACATGGGGATTATTCCACTTTATATGGGTTGGGATCAAGATGGAACTTTTTATGTTGCTTCCGAATTAAAAGCATTAGAAAGTGTTTGTTCAAAAATTGAATTATTTCCACCTGGACATTATTTAGATAGTAAGGTAGGTGAAATAAAAAGTTGGTACCAACGTGATTGGATGGAATATGATATGGTAAAAGAAAATGAAACAGATATAAAAGTATTAAGAACTGCTCTTGAAGAGGCTGTACATCGTCAATTAATGAGTGATGTTCCATACGGTGTTCTGTTGTCGGGTGGATTGGATTCATCTATTACATCTGCAATTGCTAAAAAATATGCAGAAAAACGAATTGAGAGTGATGACAAAGATGCCGCTTGGTGGCCTCAACTCCATTCTTTTGCAACTGGATTAGAAAACTCACCCGATTTAGCTGCAGCTCAAAAAGTCGCCGACCATTTAGGGACCATACACCATGAAATAAAATTCACCATCCAAGAGGGAATAGATGCGATAAGAGATGTTATCTATCATTTAGAAACTTATGACATTACAACAATTCGTGCATCTACACCTATGTATTTAATGGCGAGAGCAATTAAAGCAATGGGGATTAAAATGGTACTTTCTGGTGAAGGAGCTGATGAAATTTTTGGAGGGTATTTATATTTCCATAAAGCGCCTTCTGCAAAAGATTTCCATGAAGAAACAGTCCGTAAGTTAGACAAATTGCATATGTATGATTGCCTAAGGGCAAACAAATCCTTGGCTGCGTGGGGAATTGAAGGACGTGTCCCTTTTCTTGATAAAGCATTTATGGACGTTGCAATGAACATCAACCCTAAAGATAAAATGATTAATGGAGAACGTATGGAGAAATGGATACTTAGAAAAGCGTTTGAAGATTTACTTCCAAAAAGTGTAGTCTGGAGGCAAAAGGAACAATTTAGTGATGGCGTTGGTTACAGTTGGATTGACACCTTAAAAGAACTGGTTGAAAAAGAAGTAACTGACAAACAATTAGCGAATGCACATTTAAAATTTCCAATTCAAACGCCTACAGGCAAAGAGGAATTTTATTATCGTTCAATTTTTGCAGAACATTTTCCAAGCGATGCAGCAGCAAAATCGGTTCCTTCAGTTCCTTCTGTAGCTTGCAGCACTCCTACTGCTTTAGAATGGGATGAAAGTTTTAAAAACATGAACGACCCAAGCGGAAGAGCAGTAGCAAATATTCATGATAAAGCCTATTAACTTAGAATTTCGAGATTCATTAAGGAAGCCATTTTTTTTTGAAATTTGGCTTTCTTTTTTCTAAAAAAGCATCACGCCCTTCCTTAGCTTCCTCGGTCATATAAGCAAGACGGGTAGCTTCACCTGCAAATACTTGTTGCCCTACCATACCATCATCAGTCAAATTCATTGCGAATTTTAGCATTTTGATGGAAGTGGGTGATTTAGCTAGTATCTCTTGTGCCCACTGAAAGGCAGTATCCTCTAACTCATCATGAGGAATAACTGCATTGACCATTCCCATTTCAAAAGCTTCAAGTGCCGAATAGTTTCTTCCTAAAAAAAATATCTCACGTGCCTTTTTCTGACCCACCATCTTGGCAAGATAAGCGCTTCCATAACCTCCATCAAAACTGGTTACATCTGCGTCAGTTTGTTTGAATATAGCATGTTCTTTACTAGCTAGTGTCATATCACAAACTACATGTAAACTGTGACCTCCTCCCACTGCCCAACCGGGAACTACACAAATTACTACCTTGGGCATAAATCGAATCATACGTTGTAAATCTAAAATATTGAGTCGATGATAGCCATCTTCTCCAACATAACCCTGATGACCTCTTGCTTTTTGATCACCACCACTACAAAAACTATAAACACCATCTTTAGAAGATGGGCCTTCTGCGGAAAGCAGAACTACACCAATTGAAGTATCTTCTTGTGCATCATGAAAAGCATCCAGTAATTCACTCGTAGTTTTTGGTCGGAAAGCATTACGAACATTAGGGCGGTTAAATGCAACTCTAGCTACACCTTGACTTTTTTTGTAGGTAATGTCTTCATATTTCTTGACAGTTTTCCAATTTGGAGATTTCATAATTTTAATTTTGAGTTAAATAT
>JAAEPP010000312.1 GCA_024232495.1 Flavobacteriaceae bacterium | reverse complement strand
TTAGTTTGTTTATCCAGACAGATAGCCATTTGTCGATGAAAAGAGATAGCCTAGAAAATTAAAAAATAAAGCCTACAGCACCATATGTTCCTAGGCAGTCACCCATCCAAGTACTGACATGGCCCTCATACAGCTTGGGTTTTCAAGATGGCGGGATGCGCGTGTTTTCGCTCGTGTATCTTTTCCTTTATACCGAAGTCTTTATCAACTTAGCTGTCAGCAGGAGTAAAGATGGAGGTTTTGTTATGTTTTACTATATAATATTCAGTTCGTTTCATTTGACTTATGAGCACAGAAAGGTTTTTCATCAATTTTTTATTTTACTTCGTCGTAGGCCTATATTTAGGCCTAATTTAATTCTGTCAAGTTCCAGTTGTGCAAGTAATGGGTGAAGAAGAAGTTTTAACCTTGGGCGTCGTTAAGGCGCTCATGGAAACTCAAGCAAACGCTTTCAAAAGTGCTTTCAAGATGATGATTGAGGACATTAAAGACGACATAAAGTCTGTTAAATCAGATATCAATGACCTTCGTGAAAGTTTGACTTTCTCACAGCGGGACATTGAGAACCAAGAAAAGAAACTATCCGACATTGAAAAAACGGTCTCTTCAAAAGTTAAAGAAATTGACAATCTGTCTGACTCAATGGATTCAGTAGACAACAGCATTGAATATCTAGAAAATCAAAGCCGCAGAAACAACATAAAGATTGTGGGTGTTCCTGAAGATAAAGACAATGAACGCTCATGGGATGATACTGAAAAAGTTGTGAAAGATCTAATTAAGGAAAAACTTAATCTAACTGAAGAGGTAGAAATTGAAAGATGTCACAGGGTTGGGAACCCCAATTCCAGTGGAAGGAGTCAACATCAAAGAAGAGGTGGTAGAGATGCCAACGGCCCCAGAAATATTGTTGTTAAATTAGCAAAATGGAAGGTGAAAGAAAAGATCCTAAAGGAAGCAAGAACT
Source organism: Flavobacteriaceae bacterium (assembly GCA_024232495.1). GTDB lineage: Bacteria > Bacteroidota > Bacteroidia > Flavobacteriales > Flavobacteriaceae > Marifrigoribacter. Next base: position 3,316 of record JAAEPP010000312.1, on the reverse strand, counting down.
ATCAAGCCAGATGGGGTGAAGTTTCTCAACGATTTCTCTTCAAGAACTCTTGAAAGACGTGCCGATAAAATTCCTCAGTTAATTGAAGCTCGCAAACAGGGTAAAATTGCTTACTTTGTCATGGACAAATTAATTATTAAGAACAGACCACCTACTCAAAAGCAAGATGTTTCACATGATTCTGAGGTATCTTTTGACACTTTTTAAATTACAGAAATAAAATAGCTACAAAAAACAATCGTTGCGTTGAAGAAAATTTGACGTTGTTGTTTAAGCCAGTCAGTTTTGATTTAGGTAAGCTTTTGAGTTCTTTATTACTTTTTTTTTTTCAGTTTATTCTAATTTCTAGGCCCAAATGGTAAGAACTATTAATCACCCATGTGGCACCTGTCACAAAAATGTAACCAAAAATGGTATTCTTTGTAATGAATGCAATTTTTGGTATCATATAAAATGCAATGACATTTCGGTTACGGAATATGAAGCACTTTCCAATGAACCTGATGATGTTCCATGGTTTTGTCTTAATTGCACTATAGCGTATTATGAATCTATTTTTCCTTTTGGCTCTATTGAAAATGAACCATTATTAAACCTTTTCGAACATGATATACCGTCCCTTATTGATACATTACCCTCATTTGATATTACATCTCACCTTACTAACTTACCTAACCTGCAAGATTATGATATTGATGAGCATTTACCTTCTAATATTGACTCAAGTTATCATACTATTCAAGAATTATCTTCTTCTGATGCTTCTCACAATGACCTTTCTTTCTTGCATATGAATATAAGAAGTCTTTCATGTCATTTTGACGAACTACATTCCTTGCTAGTTAACCTTAAAATTGGTTTTGATGTTGTTGCTGTTTCTGAAACTTGGGATTCTTTTGATAGACCACTGAGCACAAATGTTAACATTGATGGATATACTTTTCTTTCAGCAAAATCTCAAACTCAGAATGGTGGTGTTGGCCTTTACATTAAAACATGTTTGGGTGCTATTCCAAGATCAGAATTAGATAGTAATTGTGATGAGTATGAGACAATCTGGGTTGAAATTGAAAATTCCAGGGATAAAAACATTTTAGTTTGCTGTGCTTATCGTCATCCAAATACTGAAATATCACACTTTACTGAATACCTGCAAAGGACTCTGTCCAGTCCATCTGTCGAAAATAAACATGTCTTCATCTTAGGTGACTTCAATATTAACCTACTAAATTATGACTCTCATAGTGCTACAAATGATTTTGTCAGTCTTCTTCTCTCTCACCATTACTTACCTTATATTACCCATCCAACACGTGTATCTGATCATTCCTCTACTATTATTGATAACATATTTTCCAATATATGTGATTTGGATACCAAAAGTGGTAACATTCTGACACAAATTGCAGATCATTTTCCTCAGTTTTTAACAGTTAAAAAGGTGGTGTCTTCAAACAAAACCATGTCATATTATCATCATGATTATTCGAAATTTGATCAAGAAAGATTTCTCGAAGATTTTAATAATCTTAATTTTGATTATTTGAATGATAATCAGAGTGATATCAATTCAAAATTTAATAGGTTTCTTGCCATCCTTGAAGGCATTGTTGAAAAGCATGCTCCATTGAAGAAGCTTACAAAAAAAGACATCAAATTGCAAAACAAACCATGGATAAATAGCAAGATTAGAAAAATGATTCAATTAAGAGACAAATTACTAAAAAAACTTAGGAAGAAGCCCGATCCTGTAGTAAACCTTGCATATAAAAAATTTAGGAACCGCATTGCTTCTGAGCTTAAAGAAAGCAAGAAATCTTATTACCAGAACTATTTCAATGTCAATAGTAATAATATGAAACTTTTATGGTCTGGAATAAAGTCTATCATAAGCATTAAAAAATCCAGTACAAATCTTATTAGTAAACTGAAGGATTCAAGTGGCAATCCAACAACGGATTCTACAACTATGGCTAATACCTTTAATAAGTTTTTTGTCAATGTGGCTGATGATGTTACAAAAAGTATACCCAGATCTCCAAAATCTCCCCTTAGTTACCTTGAAAATATAAATGATAGTACATTTTTCATTTCTCCTACAGCCCCATATGAAATTTCAGATATAATAAATCTCTTAAAAATTGGCAAGTCAACTGGTCCAAATAGTATACCTATTAAATTATTGAAAATTCTTTCTGTTTGTATTTCTTCCCCCTTATCTGATATCATTAATGAGTCTTTTCAGTCTGGTATCTTTCCTGCTAAAATGCAACAAGCAAAAGTTATTCCTTTGTTCAAAAAAGGCTGTCCTTTGACTGCTTCAAATTATAGACCAATATCTCTGCTGTCTGTATTCAGTAAAATCACAGAGAAATTGATGTATAAGCGTTTATATAATTTTTTGGAAGAGCACAAAATTTTGTATGATCTCCAATTTGGTTTTCGTGCTAAGCATTCTGTAAATCATGCACTAATTAGTTTAACTGAATCTATCAAAAACAGCTTGGATAACAAAAAATTCGGATGTGGAATTTTCCTTGATCTACAAAAAGCCTTTGATACAGTCAACCATAAAATTCTACTAGACAAGCTTGAACATTATGGTATTCGTGGTACAGCTTTGGCATGGTTTAGTTCCTACCTTAGTAACAGAAGTCAGTACGTATCTGTAAATGGTTGCAAATCTAGTCATCTGAATGTTAAATGCGGTGTACCGCAAGGGTCTGTTCTTGGCCCACTTCTATTTCTAATTTATATAAATGATCTTCCTAACTCTTCTTCTAAACTTTCCTTCTATCTTTTTGCTGATGATACGAACATTTACTTTGATTCAGATACCTTAGTTGATCTTCAAAAAATTGTCAATAAGGAACTTAGACATGTCAAAAAGTGGTTGGATGCTAATAAACTTGCTCTTAATATTGGAAAAACAAACTTTGTTGTTTTTCATTCTGTACAAAATTCCTTGAGTGAAAGTTTAACTATAAAAATTGGAAATCAACACATTAGACAAGCTAAATATGTCAAGTTTCTTGGCCTGCTCTTAGATGAACATCTTAGCTGGAAGTACCATCTGTGTGAACTATCCAAGAAGCTTTCAAGAACATGTGGTGTATTCTTTAAAATAAGACATCTTCTACCAGCTAGTATTCTGGTATCTCTATATAATTCTTTATTTTCTTCATTTCTTCAATATGGTATTGTTGTCTGGGGTCTTACTTATGAAGTGCACACCAAACCAATATATCTTCTACAAAAGAAAGTTCTTAGAGCTATTGCATTCAAGTCTTTTACTTCTCCATCCACACCAATATTC
>JAAEPP010000311.1 GCA_024232495.1 Flavobacteriaceae bacterium | reverse complement strand
GCAGTACCATAATTGAATCCCATTACCAGAATTATATTCTTCAACAGCATCCCCAACAATATTGTTATGGTATACTTTTCCATCTGATGATTTTTCTAGATAAATACCAAAAAATAATTTTTCTAAAACTAAATTTTGTATAACAAAATTCTTGCTCTTTACCACTCTAATCGCGGCATAATCCTCGGTATAACTTGTGCCTACATTAATAATATACAAGCCATCTACAGTTACATTATCTGAAGCAGCTCGAATGATTTCACCTTTTAACTCGCCGTCTATTACAGGAAAATTTTCTCCTATCACTGTTAAAGGTTTATCAATTAAGATATTCATTTCTTTATAAGTTCCTTTTTTTATTAAGATGGTATCAAAATCATGGGCTTGTTTAATTGCTTCTTTAATACTATTAAATTTACAGGTAGAACACACCTTTATTGTTTTTCCTGAAAGAGAACTAAAGGATAGGCAAAGAACTAAAGTCAATATTATTTTTTCTAATATTTTCAAATATTATTTATTTGTACCTTTTAAGATAAAGTAAAATTATTTGTTTTTGAAATGGTTAATTATTTCATCCCAAGTATAAATTTCTCCTCCTTTATTTTTTTTCAAGTCTAAAGCTTTCTCTTTGCTTGAAACGGATGAAAGATAGGCTCCCATAGGGCTTGGAATATTTTTTGAAATAATATAATGCGCTTTTTTTGCATCTATTAATACCCCGGGATTGTTATAGTCGGAAACCAATAGTAATCCAATTTGATCAGCTTCTCTAGTTTCCAAATCATTAATTAAGCATTCGGAGGCATCATATTTAAATGCTTTTCCCTTAGTATTTACCAATTGAGCAGCATGTAATTGATCAACGATACTCATTCTGCAAAAATGACAACTATCTTTACCATAATCTATTTTTTGAGGCTCCACATTGCATGAGCTT
>JAAEPP010000310.1 GCA_024232495.1 Flavobacteriaceae bacterium | reverse complement strand
GATCTTATTTATTTTTTTTTAGTTGGTTTTTACTATGTGTAAAACATGTAGCATTTAAGGCTAAATATATATATATATTTAAAAATATAAATTTAGGTTATGTTAAAAATACAAAAATAAAAATATTTCTATTTTATTTTCTTTTTAATTATACGACTGTTTAAATCTAAAGTGGCATAAAATAAATGATTCGAGAAACTAAGTTTAAAAATGTTTTTAATTTTTCTATTGTTGATATTTTAAAATTTACTGGACCTTTGAATGCTTTTTTACTTTTATTTGTTTTAATTTTTTGGATAGCTTCATTTTATGAACAATCAAATTTTACTTCAAAATTCTATGAGTACAAAGATAATTTTGATAAATACTTCGAAAATGAAGTTGAAGATCTAAATGAAGGTTACGATAAAAACTTTTTTACTCCAGAAGAAGACCTTTTCGAAGGAAATAATGTCAATGAGAAAATTATTGTTGATTTTTATAATGATCCTGATAATGAACTTGATGAAGATAATGAAAATAACGATAACAGTCAAAATAATCAAGTATCGATATACATAGAACCAACTTATCAGGATAAAATTACAAATGCTCTTGCAATTATAAAAAACAGTTTTTTTGACACAGATGCTGTTGATACTTTTAAAGTATATTCTCCAACAAAACTTATAGTTCAAAATGGAGTCGGAAGTAGACAAAAAAAAAGAATATTATATAAAAATATTATACAACCAGAAATAAACTGCAAAATTTCACGGGAAGATGCAATACTGTTTGTGAAGGATAGATCATTTGATAAACAATGGAATAAGTTTAATGATATAAATTTTATTTCTTCTTTATCTGAGTTTAATATCAACGATTCTTATGAATTTTTAAAGTACAAAAAATGCGTTTCTACAATATACCAAGATCACTTCGATCAAGGTAAATCTGATTTATATTTTCCACAATTGAGAGCCTTTTTTAATACAAATCTTGCAAAGGTTTGCAATTTAGTTGTTAAACAAAATAATATAACAGAAGAATGTGAATGGAAAAGATTTTCATTAGACTAAGAGTTTTTAACTCTTTTAATTATCATTATAATAAACGAAAGAAAATATAAAATAGTAAGTCCTAATATAATTTTAGCTAAAGTTTTTATTTTTTCTGAACCTTTTTTATTTTCATTATCTTCCGAGTAAAAAAGAAAGAATAATCCTAATAATAAAAAAATTTGTATTGCAAATTTAGTTGAAGTTATTATCATGGTATCTTTTAACATACAAAGTTCATATGTTATATAACCTCTAAATCCCTTTTGAATTATCATTTTCATTCCTAGAAATAAAGCAAATAATAACCATAAACTTCCTGCAATAATTCCTATAATAGAAACGTACCATAATTTCGATTTATCTTCTGAATTGAAGAAAAAGAAAAGTGATATAAATATCATTAATAAACCTGCTAATTTATTTTGATTAGCACCATTCAAATTTGTCATATAATCTATAAATTCTTTAATTTTCAAACTCATATTTTCGTTTACATACATATATATTTATTTTTTTATTTTCATTCTATGTACGTAAAGTACTGAGTAATCTTGAGGCCAAATAATTGTATAAGCGACTTCTTCCATATCGTATTCACTATAAATTACGTCACCATATTTTATACTATACGTAGTGGCTTCAGCACAGTTCCACTTAAGTCCCTTCCTTAAATCATTTACTGAACTATCAAGATTTTCAAATCCATATTTGATATTTGAACCTTTAGCCCATTGCATACTATAACTAGGTTCTAAACCTAACTGAACTGAAATTGTATTTGCTACAAATTCATAATATCGTTCTAATGAAATACATTCTTGTGATTCACCATCAGCAACTCGAAATCCTCCATCACCAATATCAATTTTTCTCATATTTGGAAAAATAGTGCTTGTTAAAAAATCATCGAACATATTTGAAATCTTCATCATACTTTTTTTTGCATCTTCTTTGATTTTTTTCCAGTCTGATCTTTCTGTTTGCCAAGTACTTCTTTTTATATTATCAATTAGATTTTGAGTTTTTGTAAAATCATTTTGTTTTATTAAAACTCCTGGATTTCCCATAGCAATTGCTTTTTCTTTACCTACAACATAAGGAGGCATCAAACCATTAGGCGCATTATCATCCCAGCTATAATTAACTCCCCAGTGAGATTTTCCTAGTGGTGAATCCTTGACTAGTGTAGTGGTAAAAGATTGACCTGGTACGTAAGTGTAATTAGCAGCTCTACCTTTATTAGGGCCATAACCTCTATCGTAATTAGCATATTTAGTTTTAGTATATCCAATCGGTGGAGTTACTAAAGTGCCTGGTTGAACTCCAGGAGGTGCTTGCCAAGGTATTTTATCGCCGTTTCCTTGTTGATATTCTTTCATTTTTAGTTTAGAAGATATATCATTTTGAAATATTTTTTGAATTTTTGCTTGTGATCTTTCTTTAGTATTTCTTAATCTGTCTTCTATTTCATTTTGACTTAAAATTCCGATTTTTTTAGCAGTTGCATCTTCTTTACCTATAGAAAATTTCCTATATACGTCATCAATTATTTTAGCTTTCTGAATTGGAGATTCTGAGTTTCTTTTTGATTCTTTGTCTGTGTCTTCATCGCAAACACAATTTTTTGAAACAACAATTCCTATTATTATTATTAAAATAACAATTGCAATTATTGAACCCGTAAAAAGTGCTTTTTGAGATAAATGAACTGATGGTTCACCGTCTTTTGTTGTAATTGTTTTACTTTTTGTTTTTCCACTTCGCTTTTTATTTTTTTTAACCATATCACTTTAAAACTAAACATATAATAGATTTTATTTTTTAAATAAAACGTAATCATTGTTTGTTTGATCGTTTCTTATCGAAATAATATAATAAGAAAGAATACCTGCAAAAATAAAATTAAAAGAAGCCGAAACTAAAGGAGGATAAGTACCCATTTTAATATGATAAAAAATCCATAAAGCAGTTGTTACCATTATTAATAAGGTAGTTGATAAAGATAATCCTTCAACATTTTTTGTTAAAATAACGTTAAATACTTGAGGTAACAAAGCTACGGAACTTATAACTGCTGCTGCAGTTCCGACTGTATTAATATAAAATAAACTTTGATTATCCAATTTTTTCACTTGACTCATTTTTATTACAATGAATAAATATAAAATTATTTAAGAAAAATATAATTTTTAAGGTTTTTGAACATATATTCTTTTGGCTTTATATTCATTTTGCATTATAGTTTTTCGAACTTTTTTACCTGTCGGTTTATACTTCAAGATAAAATAACGACTTCCTTGTTTATATATTGTATTACATCCATCTTTAGTTTTTCCTACTTTAACTACTTTACCTTTTGCCATTTTTGTCATTTTTGATAATTGTGCCGCAGTTTTTCCTCTATAAACTTTTCCTGTTGAAGAAGGTGCAGTTCTTACACCTTTTCCTCTAGTGGATGAAATTGTTCTTACCATATTACTTTTTTAATTGTTTAACTGATAATTAAAAAGATATTTATTGAAATAAGGAGAAAGGACCGAAAAACGAATAACCACAAATTGCAAGAATTACGAAATTAGCTAAAATTAAAAATATAGCGAAAGTAGGAGCAACGTCATTATCACTATAATAAACAATTTTCTTACAAAATGGGTTGTATGGTGAACTTAAAAATGCATTAACAAATACACTGATATAATCAAATATTACCCAAAAAAACCACGCAAATGCCAAAATATTAAATATGGTTTCGTCAACATACCAAAATAGAGCTACAAGAAGAAATAACATAAACTTTAAAGAACCTGTAGCTGGACAATTCATGTATAATCTATCTATACCGAGAGAACCGAGTCCTAACGCTTCAATCAAAAGTAACACTGTTTTTGAATACATATTAAAAATACTAAAATATTATTAAGATTTTTTATTTATTAATTATTTATATATAAGCAATGACTAATTTATATTCAAAATATATAAAAGAGAGAGTTTACAAACTTTTAAAAGATGAATTTGATTTAACTAATATACATAAAGATGACGAAGTTTTTTATCAAATATTAGAAGATGAATTAATTGTACAAGGAGTTTATATTATTTCAAAAAGAGTTGGATTATTAGGCATAAAAGGTCCTTGGATTTCTAATCTAGTAATAAGTCCACGATACAGAAGACAAGGAATTGCAACTAAAATGTTAAAAGAGGCTATAAATAGCAGAGATGAACTATATCTTTGGTCGTCAGAACCTTTAGTCTTTCCCTTATTATTTGATTTAGGCTTTAAATTTGTTGGATCTTCGAAAAAAGATGGTTACAGTACTTTGGTAGCTGTTTTTAAAGTTACAAAACAAAAACTTGATTAACCCATTTAGGTACTACAACTTCATTAGCAACACTAAATACAGTAAAGGTTATATCATGTTCTAATCCAGTTAAATCAGGTGGTATAACTCCTCCTTCTAATCTTATCTCTATATCAAGAACTTTCAAAATCCGAATTGGTTGAGAAGAAAGTAATCTAGTTCTACTTACTGAAGGATCGTTTCTTACCGTTCCATAATAAATATTATCAGTAGTATAAATTCTCTTTAAAGGAGTAAATTCTTTTGCCTGTTTAACATTTATATCTAAATAACGAAAAGGCCTCAAATTAGTTTGCGTTGGACTTTTTTGAGTTAAAGCAAGTGCTGTATCAACTTGGTTATAACCCATAGCATTAAAAGCAGCATTATCTTTATTTGTACCAGTTGCAAATAAAAAACGAAAACCAGTAATACCAGTTCCACTAACTGTTACATTCGTAATTTCATTTGGATCAGCTATTGTTGAAAAAGTAGCTTGATTTGCCTGTCCTATTCCAAAATCTGGATCATTTTCAACTGCAATATTTAAAATTTGAGCTAAAACTAAAACATACGAAAGATAAGGAACAGTTAAGTTCTGATAACTGTATTGTTTTTCAGGCCAAGTTGCAGTAAAATTTTTTACTAAAGCACCTGCAACTAATTGAAAATCCAGTTTATTTGTACCGTTGGATTTTGAAGTTGCAGCAATAAAAGTCGGTGCTATTTCAGAAGGAAAATTAAAACCTGTAACTTCTATTCCAATTACATATTGTATCTCCTTATCTAATCTTATTTGATAAGTGTAAGGATTTTGAGAATTCTCATCTCTATCTGCCGAAGAAACATACAATTTATTTATATTTACGTAATTAGCTTTTGATTTTTCAAGTTCTAAAGGCATTTTTATTTTTTATAAAGGTTAGATTTTTTTAAAATAAATGATGTTTTTATAAAATTAAAATAAATATAAACTTTTATTCTTTTAAAGCTGGACACAAATTTAAAATTTCTTCAATTCTTACTTTTAATTTACTATTTTCTTCTGGTAATACAGATAGTATATCTGTAAGTAAATCAAATAATTCCTTTTTATAATTTTTACAATTTTCCGGAATATTCATTTCTTTTTCATATAAAAAGATATTTCTTATTATATTAATATGTAAAAAATGAAACAAAAAATAAAACGTACTGATCAAATATTATGGGAGAAAATTGTAACAAAATATAAAAAAGGTAATAAGGGAGGTAAATCAAATCAATGGTCAGCAATAAAAGCAAATTTAGCTACAACAGAATATAAAAATAAAATGATTAAGAAAGGAAAAAAACCGTATATTGGCCAAAAGAAAAATAATAACTCTTTGATTAAGTGGAATAAACAAAAATGGAGAACAAAAAGTGGCAAACCAAGTTTGAAAACAGGAGAACGTTTTTTACCGGCTAAAGCAATTGCAAATCTTTCTAAAAGTGAATATGATTCAACAACAAGAAAAAAAAGAAGTGATTTAAAAAAAGGAAAACAATTTTCAAAAAATCCCCGAAAAATTGCAGTTAAAATAAGAAAATATATAAAATAATTAATTATTTGAATTTGTTAATTTATTTACTGAAAGTAAAAATTGAAATTCTGCTTCTTTAACAGTTTGAGTTCTTTTTAAAACTTTATAAACTTGATTGAATTTAATTAAATCACTGAATTGATCTTCTTTTAAAGTCATAGTTCTTCTTAATTTTGGCGGTCTAAAGTCAGTATTTCCAGTAAATTGAATTGGAAGGTTGCAGTCAATTGTTAGGTCTCTTTCTCTTTTCATTTTGTTTTTTCTTTAACTTGTTTTTTTTCTTCTTGTTTTTATTTTTTAATTTTAATTTTTGTTGTTTTAGTTTTTCTTGTCTTTGAATTAAAGTTCCTTTTCTTTCTCTTTGAAGTTTTAAATATGCTTTTCCAAAAGCTTTCGTCATTTATAAAAATAAAAAGTAGATATTTTTATTTTTTTTGCAACTACATTTTTTTTAAACTGCAACTATTTCTTGGCCCTAAAACTAAAACTACATTTGTCCCAAAATTTTAACTAAATTAAACTGTTAACATCTCGTGATCTAGACACTACATAGTATTCGCAATTTGGTAAAAAACTGCGTGCTTTAATTTTATAAGATTGTACTACATCAATCAAAATATTTTTTATGGTTGATTCAGGAATAATAATAACAATTTTTTTTGCTCTATTATTTAAATAATTCATCCATCTAACTAAAATACACTCTAACGCATAAGAATAAACATCACGAAGTTGTTTTAAATCTAATACTATTTTTACTTCATCTTCAAATAGCTTACTGTCTTTTTTAACTATTTTCATTATTGTATTTTCTATTTCTTCTTCGACTTGAATTGCAGAACGTAACCTGCCTGAACAAGTTATAACTAAAAGGGGTGCTTTATCATAATTAAAACATATTTTAAATTTATCTTTTTCACTTAAATTGCCTCTTTCTTTTATAAAAAGAGAAAGTTTACTTACTAACTCGCATTTTCGCATATATAATTGTGTCCATCGAAAATTTTCATCGTTTATTTCAATTTTTTCTTCATTTTCAATATTTTTATTTTTACTGTCATTTTCTTTTTTTTGATTTTTTACAGCAAGTAGAATTCTTTTCATATCTTTTAAATCGTTACTTTTACTTAATATTCTGCATCTGTCGCTCTCAGTTCTGTCATCCCTAATGGAACTCCCCATGCAATCATACTCCCTGTCCTGAATCTTACTTCTTTGTTCGTCACTTTGTCCTTGAAGTATTCCGGGAATACATTTTTTCTCGGTAATGCTGATACGTTGTTTCTTTCGTTTATTTGTTGCGTTATTGGTGTTTGATCTACTGGAATGTCGCTGTCCGTAAAAGGCATCGGGTAAGCTACATTTTGAGTCTGAAAGAAATTCAGAAGTTGACCTGGGTCGCTCATTTGACTCGACACGTTTGTGAAATTCTTGTGGGTGAACTGAATGTTTTTTCCTGGTACACCTGCTGGTACTATGCTTTCTGACACTCTTTGAACGTATGTTGGATTCAAAGGCATTATTCAAACTATTCATTTATTATAAAAGAAAAATAATTAATTTAGTTATTATAATAACAAGATTTTTTAAATAATATTTAATTTTTTTTCAAAATTAGGTATATACTTTTTTTATACTGGTGGTTTTAATATTGATATAAAATCATTTAAGACCTTAATAGAATTAATATCTAATGTTTTTCTTAAATTATCTTTTTCTTGCATCCAGTTTAAGAATAATCCGATTACAGCAACAAAAAAACTAAAAAATAATCCTTCTATTATTGAAGGTACTTGGAATGTTGAACAAAATCGTGGAGGTGTAACAATTGAAATAATCCAAATTCCAACTAGGAATATAAATATTCCTAAAATAGTTTGATTCTGTTGAGACATACAGCCGAGCGAGTCAAATTTATCTTGAATTTGTGATAATTTCAAAGGTGTATTGTAAAATATTTTATCAACATCAGTTCCATACATTTCTTTAAATTCTTCTAAATTCTCTTTTGCAACATTACATACAGAATCAGGAGTTGAATTAAAGTTAAACTCAGGTAAAATTAATATAGCAGAAAATAAAAGAAGAGCCGTTGAGACTATAGTCTTTATAACTGTAAAAATTAATAAAGATCTAGAATCTTCAGTTTCAGAATTTAAATAATCAATTCTTTTTGATGGAATTATTTTTTTCACAACACCTATGAATAAAGGCAATCCTATAAAATAAAGAAATAAACATACAACTGCAATTAAAACAATTGTTTTCCCCGAAAACGAATCAACTTTAGTTTTTAATTCATTACACTTAAAAAATTGATTATCTAAATTAATTAATTCATTTTCATAATCTTTCTTTAATTTATCATTTTTCACATTAATTAATTCGTTTTCTAGCCATCTTTTTTTTATATCGTAAGCATCACATTGCGGTTGATCTGCATCTAATAATATTCTATACAACGGATATATTAGTAAAATTAAAATAAAAGTACCTACAGAACTAGTATTTTTATATTCAATTCCACTTCTTAAAGATTTAGGAGAAATAACGTTATTTGACTTTTTTGAAAACTTAAAGCATTCGTTTGTAAATAAAAGTCCAGCTTTTAACATCATAATTATTAATACTGCTCTGAAAGCAAGCATGTCTTGAGTTAATTCCTCTTTACATGAAATTGGAGTTGCTTTTAAAAAAAATATTCCTAATATCATTAAAAAAGTCATCAAATAAATACCAGAAGGTACTTTGCTTTGAAACCTTAATGAAGATATTATAGAAAATGAACCAATAAAAAGCAAAGCAACAAGAGAATAAAACAGTATTTCCTGGTGTAACTGAAGATATTGAAATATGTTGAAACGCATAGCAAAAAACGAAAGACCACATAACAGAGCAAATAATAAACCAACAAAAACAGTTAATTTACCTAAAAATAATACTAAATTTTTATTAGGTCTAAACCAAACAAAAAGAAAAAATAAAAAAAATACGGCTGCAAAAGTATAAGCTGTATTTGTTTTATTTGCAGTTAACTTCGTATGAGATGTTTTAATTTCTGGACTTCTTGTTTCTAACTTTGGATTTTCTGAGTGATATTTGTTATATTCATGTAATGAAAAAGTTACGTCTTGAAAATAACGAGGCGTATTAAAATTTGAAAATTTAGTAGGTAATTTTTCAGGTATTTCAATTTCATTTTTTTCAGAATATTTCGACAAAATTAACAGGTTTATTTTTGTTGATGGTATAATCTCTTTTGGTTCTTTTTTACCAGAATTACTAAGTCTTATTTTCCATTCAGCCGCAGAAGTATCTTGATAAATAGTACCAAAATCTTCTGTACTAAACATAATACCTTTTAATTTCACCGATGTCCAGTCTAAATCCGGTTCGGGAAATTGATTATCACTTGTTAAAGTTAATTCAGTCACTCTGCTACTCCTATTATCAATATTAATTTCAAGAGGAATCTTGCCTGTAATTGTCACCTGTTTATTTCCTAAATTATAATTAATATTTGATGGATAAATTCGTTTTAAAGCTTGTGCAATATAAATCAACTGTGAACCTTGATCATGAACTAATCTGACAGAATTCGGATATTTCTGGTTAACCTCTAATGATAAACCTTGTTCTAAAAAACTAGTATTTTCTGTTGAATATGTTATAGGCGAATTTTCAAGATTTATAGCTAATGAAGTTATTGTCACATTATCTAATTTTTTGCCATTACTCTCTTTTGCTTTATCAAGAAGAGCAATATCTGCATTTCTTAAATTATCTTGTGTATAAATAAAATGAATCCTCTTTGGAGATCTGGTTCCTAAATTTCTCCAATTAGTATCTATACATGTTCCATAAATTCTAAAAGCTACATTTTCTGCTTGCTCAATTTTCAAAATATCTACATCTGATTCTATTGTAAGTCTTTCAATTCCTCCTGTATATAAAAATGTATTTCCATCATCGTTTATCGTATTAATTAAAAAACTTACGGGAAGATATCTAGTGTTCGGAATTTCTTTTATAAATAATGATTCATAAATATATTTTTTAACCCAAACTGATGTTTCTTTCGTTTTCACAGATTTTGGCTTTTTACTAGCTTTCAAAATTCCTAAATTTTCAAGTCTTTCTTCTCTAGCTAACATTGCATCTGGAATTGCTTCAGAAGAAATAATTTTAACTTCACCTGGAAATAAATTACCTCTTTGATGAATATCTCTTATCATTTTGATTATGGCTTTTTCACGCCATTCTCGATTTGTTTCAGTCACTGATCTAAATAATACTATTCCGTTATCAGGGTTACTATATCTTAAAGGAATTGAACCAATTAATCTTGGTATATTAGCTTTCGAAGTATTAGAGTTTTCTAGATAAGGACCTAAAAGCCTATCTTGTTGATTTAAATAAAAAGAAAGAGCTAGAAAAGCACTTGCTACTGGAAATAACATTGTTGGATCATTAGGAGCTAATCCAGTATTTTTTTCATTTAATTCTGATCTTACTAATGAATCCATCTTTATTGATCACAACAGATTTTTCTCTTTAGATTAATTATGACTTAAGTATGAAAATTATAATTATTATTATATTTATTATTTTTTTATTGTTTATAATTTCATCATATCAATTAAATGATAATGATAATTCTGAAGTTAATAATAACAATAAAAATCAAAATCAAATAAGTACGTCCGATGATTTCTTTAAATATAAATATACAACAGGAGTGCTATTAATATCATTTATTATGTTTACGGCATTATTTGCTTATAATTCAAATAAATATAAAAACATAAGATTAGTTTGTAATATCTAGAAAATAATTAATTTCTGTTTAACTTTTAAGAAAATGAAAAATAAAAAAAGAAATAATATAATAATCTTTGCTTTATTTAGTTTAGTTATTATATCTGTTATAATATATCTTGTTATTACAAGAAATGATAAGGAAAATGGTAAAATAGTAACAGGAGGAGGAAATGGAGATAATGGAGAAGATAATGATAATGTAAATTTAAATCTTGATTTAAAAAATTCTTATTCTCTATCAAATATCAAAAAAATTGCTATGACACCAGATGGATCTAAACTAACAGTACTACTCGTGACTGAATTCGAAGTATACGATATTAACTCAAGATATGAAACAGTAAAGATTTCTACTGGTGTTGATATGGAAAACTTTTTTACTTCTTTAGCAGATTTAAACGATATTCAAATTTCAGAAAACGGTGAAATAATATTAGTTTCTAATAATTCGGAATTCAACGTTTTTAAGTTTAACGGAACAACTTGGAATCTAGAAACAGTAAATGAATTGGATAGAAGAGAAAATGGTGGTATAGCATTAAGTCCAAATGGTTTAATTTATTGTGCCAACGGACAAAATAGTGTTTCTATGGAAATAAACTGTTCTGTTATTGGTGATGGATCCCGATTTAGAAATAATATTTTACTTCCAAATGAAGCCGGTGAATTAAATTCGTCAACTAACAGTTTTACAAAATTAGCTCTTAATAAAGATAATAGTAGATTAGCTTATACTTCTTTTCCTACATCTGAAATATATCTTTTTTCACCTGATCCAAACGATTCAAATATTTGGAGTTCAAATATACAAAAATTAGGCGGAGTAGGACCAAGAGAAATAGCTTTTTCACCTGATGGAAAGTACCTAGGTGTTTTATGGAATAAGTATATAACTGTTTATAATGTAGAGGAAGAAAATAGAACTTATGAAGTGTTCAATAAATCTTATAATTCGACTTTAACTAATATTAATATGTCTAATGAAGTTATTGCATTTTCCACGAGTGAAAACTTAACTATAAGACAAGATTTTAAAAACAATAAATCAATTGATATTGATGGTTCTTTTTTTACTCAAATGTCAGCTAATAGCGATTTAGTGGTATTAGGAGACTTAAATGAAAATAGAATTGATATATATGCGTGAAATGAATAAAAATTAAAGTGTTTAAAATTTAATTTCTTTAATATTTTAAAATAATGAAAATTACAAATAAAAGATATTTAAAAATCTTTGCAATTATTATAATTATTATTGCAATTTCATTAATAATATGGTTTATTATTAAAGAAATTAATAAAAATGAAGATAACCCCCCTCCTTCTAAAGTAACCTTACCAACTAATGAATTAATTGAAGACGATCGTACAGAGAAAACTTCTGAATTTTTACCTCATAACTATTTAGCAATGAATCCAGAAGGAACATGCTTAGCAATTCTGAATGGTTTTAAAGTAAGTGTTAAAAAAATTGAAAATGATTTTAGTCTTACATCAATTGGTCAAGAATATGATAGTAATTTTGAAACTACTGGTGAGCTTGAATTCGAACCTAAAATTATAGAAATAAGCAATGACTGTTCAAGATTACTTATATCAAATGATACCGAATTTATGACACTATTTTTTGACGGAACTAATTGGACAGTTGAACAAGTAGATAATGAAGAACAAAGGGATAACGGAGGAGTTGTTATTTCACCAGATGGTTTATATTATTGTGCAAGCTCAGACACCTCTATTTTTGGTGAACCAGAAAATGATTCACCATTAATTCACTGCACTGATTTTCTTGATTTAACAAGTTACAGAAATTCGATATTATTACGAGATGAAACTTCAAATGATTTAACATTTAAATCAAAATTAGCATTAAATTTAGATAATTCTAGATTAGCTTATACAAGCAAACCTAATTCACAAGTTTTTGTTTATTCTTCTAATCCTTCTAACGTAAGCTTATGGAGCGAATCTTTTGTAAAATTAGATGGTTCTTCTCCAAGAGAAATAGCTTTTTCACCTGATGGAAAATACTTAGGAGTTCTTTGGAATGATGAAGTTGCGGTTTATGATGTAAAAGTTACTGATGTTGCTACAAAAATTTTCAGTAAATCAAATGTCGGATCAGGTTTATCAAATATAAGTATGTCTAATAAGTTTATTGCATTTAATAATAATAACAGTGAAACTTATCAGCAAGAGTTTAAAGACAGAAAAAATTATATAAAATATACAGGAAGAGGACAGACATTGCTATCTGCAAATGATGCAATTTACGTAAGAGGTTTAAATAATAATATATCAATATTTGCTAAGTAATTAAAATTTCTGTAATATTGAATAAATGAAAAATAAAAATACTGCTAAAAATAAAAATTATTTATATGTTATTGGAACAATTTTTTTGATAGCTTTGATTGTTTTAATTATATATTTAATAATTAAACAAGTTCAAAAAGATGATGAGGATGAAAATAACACAACTGCTGAGACACCTGTAAATCCACCAAAATCTTCATTTAAACTTAGGACAAGAGCAAATTTGAAAAATAATTATTTAGCACTAAGCAAAAACGGTTTATTTTTAGGAATTTTAAATGGTTCAAAAGTAACAGTAAAAAAAATTGAAAGTGATTATTCTTTAACTGATATTGGACAGCAGTTTACTATTAGTAATTTTTTACCCGAGTCAATACAAATTTCTGAAGACGGTAATAGAATATTAACAGAAACTAATCCTAGAGGTTTTACAGTGTACTCCTTTGATGGAACTGACTGGTTACCATTAGAAATAACTGAGTACGTACTAGATGAAAGACGAGAAAATGGTGCAATTCGCTTAGCTGATGATGGCAATGCTGTATGTTATATTCAACCAACGGGTGAAAATAACGGTATAATATGTAGAGAAATTACAAATATAGATGTACCAGGTGATGGTATATACGTTATTAAAACTGGTTATATTTTTAGAGAATATTTAACTGTACAAGGTACAGATTTAAGTGACCCACCACCACAGTATTATGACCCAACAATTTTAGCATTAAGCCTTGATCTTAACAAAGCAGCTTATGTTTCAAAACTTAATAAAGAAGTATACTTATTTAATACAAGTAGTTTTGACCCTGCACAATTCGTACAAAATGCTATTGTTTTTGAAAATTCAAATATCAAACCAAAGGAAGTTATGTTTTCGCCTGATGCTAATTATTTAGGTGTTTTATGGGATAATGAGATTGAAGTTTACAACGTTGAAACTTCATTTAAAGCTACGAGAATTTTAAAGAAAAATTCATTCGGTCAAGGATTATCTAATATCTATATGTCAAATAATGTAATAGCATTTACAAATGATAATAATCAAACTTATCAACAAGAATTTACTGGCGAAGAAAAAGTTATATCATATAAAGGAAACCGACAGAGTTTATTAAAATCTGATAGCTCAATTTTTGTACGAAGTTTGAATGAAGATAATATTGAAATTTATTCTAAAGAAAATTAATTTATATATTATATACTGAATAATGAAAAATAAAAATAATAATTTATATTTTATAATTGCGGGAGTAATTATTATAATATTGTTTCTTGTTTTAATAATCTGGTTTTTATATCCTGAAGAAAAATCAGAAGAAGATGATGAAAATGAAACTGATACACCTAATAGACCAACTGTACCTGTAGGTGTTGATGGTGAAAAATTTAACTTAATTCAAGATGATAGAAAAATCAAAAGGATTGAATTTCTTCCAAATGATAATATTACAATTAATCCTAATGGAACATGTTTAGCTTTAACAAAGGGTATAAAAATTAAAATTATGAATATTGAAACTAATTTTACCACTACTCAAATTGGACAGGAAATTGATCTTAGTAATGTTTTTGACGAGCAAAATGAAGATGCAATTTTACAAAGTATACAAATTTCTGATGATTGTTCAAATATTTTAGCAAAATCAAAATTAGATTTTTTCGTTTATTCATATAATGGTTCAAATTGGGTTAGACAAGTTGTTGATCAACTAGATTTTCGTGTTTCTGGAGACATTGCCTTAAGTCAAAATCAAAAACTCTATTGCTCAATAAATAATGGTTTTGGAAATCCTGATCCAGACTTAATTCCATGTCGTCAAATAAATTGCAGATATTTTGGAAATAATGAAGAAGATTCCATTGAGTTCAGAAACTTAATTCCATTTTGTGAGGAACCAAATATAATTGAAGAATCACCTACTCATATAGCACTGAGTTTAGATAACACGAAACTAGCGTATACTTCTGACAGAATAGAACAGGTTTATATTTTTACAGTCGATCCACTGGATTCAAATAAATGGAGTAATAACATTTTAAAAATTAGATTACAAAATGAAGATGGTCCTGTATTCGGTGCATCACCTAATGGACTTAAATTTTCACCGGATGGTCTTTACTTAGGTGTAATTTGGCCTGACAGCGTTGATGTTTATGATGTTTCAATTGAAGGTAAAGCTTTAAGAATATTTAATAGAACTGATGTTGGTTTAGGTTTAAAAAATATTTTTATGTCAAATAATATAATTGTCTTTACGAACGATGAAGGAACGACTTATAAACAGGATTTTATCCCAGTTGAAAATAAATATAATTATACTGTTAGCAGCGGTAATGCTGAAACAGTAATATCATCTAATGATAATATCGTACTTAGAGGTATAGGAAATAACATTGAATTACTCTCTAAATAAAATTCTATAAAAATTATTATTTAATTTAATTGGCATTAAAATAGTTTTTTCAATTTTATTAAAATTATCTTATTTATATAAATATATAATGGTCGCAAAACTTAAAATTGACTCAGGAGTAACTGAATCTTTGATTGTAGTACTAATACCCTTTTTAATAGTTTTATTTATGTTTTTCTTTAATTTAGTTCAAAGTTTAATTTTTATGATAATTTTAGCTTTGATTGGTTTATATCTTTCCAATAATAGGATTTCTCTTGATTATACTTTAATAGCTTTTATAATGGGTTTTTTTGCAGACTTATTTTTGAATTTTTCTAGCCGAAATGGAGTTTTTAAAGGAATAAGAGGCCTTCAATTAAAAAATTATTTTAATAAAGTTGGTACTTTAACAGCCGCAATTTTTGCCGGAATGTTAACTGTTTGGCTTGTTATTCCTACTATAAGTATATGGTCAGTCTTAAATAGGGAATTAGATGGTATAGATGAGCTTTATATTTTTCCGATTGGTTTTTTATTTGGGTTTTTAATTGGTACTTTTTCTCAACCTACAAAAGCTTTGAAACCATTATTACCTTTTTACTCGTCAACGTATGGTTATATTGAAAATAGATTCTGGGATGGTCTTTCAGTTGTAATTGCTTTGGTACCTTGTTATTTTTTAGTGGACCCTTGGATGTTAAAAATTAAATTTGATGGTGAAACCAGAAAAAATTACACTGAAATTAATAAAGGAAACTTAGATGAATTACATAGAATGCTTGTTGCAACTGATTATGCAATGAAAAAATCAAATACAGAGTATTGGGCTTGTTGTGGCACTTTACTAGGTGCAGCTCGACACGGTGGATTTATGCCGTGGGATTATGATATTGATGTACAAATGGATAAGGATGAATATAACAAGAACAGTAAAAGTATAAAAAAATATTTAAATGAAGTAGGTTATACTTTGTCTGAGTATACACCTGATGAAGGATTAATGGCTAGAGTTACTAGAAAAGGAAAAAATTTTTTTACTACAAAGCTACATATGGATATTTTTACAATTAATAAAAAAACAAACTTACCTTTCAATACAAAAAGAAAACCTGGAACTTTCAAATGTCTTGAAAGTTATCCTAATAAAGGATTAACTAAGTTAAAGTTTGGTCGAATTAAAATTCCTGTTGTTTCTAATTATGAAGATGCTTGCGAAAAAGCATGGGGTGAAAACTGGAAATATATTGCACTAGGTAAAATGACAGAAAATAAAGATATGAGAATTGATCTAAGAAAAACACCTGTTGATCCAATTTTACCTTCTAAAAATTTCATGGCAACAGAGAATAAAAAGCTTATTGAACATTACGAAAAGAATATGAAAATAAAATAAAATCGAATTTGTATTATAAAATGTTTAATAAACAGGTTTTTGCGTATTGGGATAATGAAAATGAATTACCTATTCTTGAACGGAAATGTCTTGATTCTTGGAAAAATAATCTTGATTCTAGTTGGAAAATTAATCTTTTAAGAAAAAGCAATTTGCAAAATTATTTAGATAAAAATGATTTGCCAAGTAATTTTGATGAACTTGATTCTGCTCAAAGAAGATCTGATGCAGTCAGATTAGCTTTACTTTCAAAATACGGAGGCATTTATTTAGATTGCAGTGTTATATTACGTGAAAATCTTGATTGGGTACAAAAAGTTATGAAAAAAGAAAATCTATCTTTTTTTGCTGAAACGCACGATCCTTTAAAAAGAACTCATAGTGTTTGGTTTTTAGCAGCTTTACCTGATTCTAAATTTATGAGAAGTTGGTCTAAAACAGCCAATAATGAGATGGAGAATATTAAAAATTTGAAGTATGATCGTATACAGAATCTATCGCCTGAAATTCGTGATGGTATGTCTAAAAAGGAACAAAATAAAATTGGTTTTATTGATTCTTCAGAGAATGGTTTAGTTCTTGTTAAAGGTAAATTAAATTTAAATAGCGGACCGATCGAAAATATTTCTTATGAAGAATTAAAAAAACATGAAAATAAATTAGGTCATAAAGTCAGACTAATAAAATTAAATCGAAATCCAAGAAATGAAGTAAGAGAATTTTTAAAAGGAAAAAAAAGTCTTAAAAATAACTCAGCTATAGTTCAAATATTGAAAGAAAATCAATCTAATAAAAATATTGATAGAACTAAGTCAACAAATATCAAACTTTTAAAAATAAATGAAACTGAAGAAAAAAATGGTTATTTACTTGTTGTTACTTTGATTTTTATTTCCATAGCAATTCTGTTATTTTTTATTTTTTTTAGTTACAATAAACGTAATAAAAATTAATAGTAAAATTATTAAAATTATACCTATATAAAGTGATTTATTGTTTTTTTTTATTTTTTCACCGATGCTTTTTTCTTCTGTAGTAGATATTTGATTTGTAGGCCATATTCTTGCGTACTCATAAGGACTTAATATAAAATGTGCTGGTAGTTGTTTAGTTTTAGATAATATTCCCATTGCTAAATCAATTGGAACTTTTTCCTTTGGTTTATGTAATTCAATTGAATCTTTGGCCCCCTTTTTGTTAATTAGATAACTGTGAGTACCAAAAAATACATCATTAACTGGTTCAAGTTTAATCTCGTTTGAAACTCCTGCTAGAGGAATATCAACTTCATACAATCCTGCTCTCGCTTTTCTCCAATTTAATATACCAATATTTGATTTATTTTTATTCATTAATTCAATAATTTTAGGTAAATCTTTTTCAAGTTTTGGATTAAACGCGGCATCATCTTCAGCTACAATTACCCAATCATCTTTTCCATTTATGATTTTCTTCCAAATATTTATGTGACTCATATAACATCCAAATCTTCCATCTTTTGATTGTTTATGTGGTGGAAGTTTTTCTTTGGTGCTATCAAATGCTTTAGTAAATCTTATGTCTGAGAAAAATTTATTGTGATCTTTGAAACCTTTCTTTAATAAAGGCTTTCTTTCAAGATTCACAACGTAAACTGGTATAGTAATCATTTAATTCAAAATAAATTTCAATTTCTTAAAAGACAACGAGAAAAATTATTCAAACTTCACCATTGGTCCAAATAACACTTACTGCTTCAGAACCTGAAGAAACATTCGTAGCAATAACTAGTACTAATGAACCTTTATTTTTATCTAGATTATTTTCTCCTAGTACGGTAATTCCAGTATTTCCAGTAAAACTATAAAATCCACCGTCATTATCTGCAGTGTAGTAAACAATAAATTCAAAACCAGTATTAACTGGAATACTATTACCTAATGGATGTCTTGATTTCATTTCAGTTATAATTTGTGCTGCTGTTGGTAAAGTATCTGAAACAGTTGTTCCAGTGAAACTTCTATTTAACTCTCCTTGCATTATATTATTAACTGTTAAAGTTGTTGCTGAACCAGTAATTGCTGCTTTGAAACACCTAGGGAAATAATTTGAAGTTCTAATTAAATTAGATGTAGCTTTATTATTGTTAAAATCAGTATAAATTCCATTTGAATCAACAGTCGGATCATTAAATATAAAACTCATGTTTCATTTGTTTAAATTAAAGATTTTAATTATAAGAATTTAAAGGTTACCATGGATAGAATAAATAGACACTGCCTCTGATCCCGAACTCACATTGGTAACTATAAATTGAAGTTGAGAACATCTTGATCCAGCAAATCTATTTCTTCCATTAAAACTGATACCAGTATTAGTTGTAAAATTAAGAGCAGAACTAGTACTACCAGCGGTTCTAATTACATTTAACTCGAAACTATCACCAACTGCTACGGTACCTTGTGTTGAATTCAATTGACTTACAATACTTGCAGCAGTAGGTAACGTATCATTTAAAGAGCCAGTATCAGTTCTAGTATAACAACCTGCTAAAACTTCAGCAGCAGTCATATTATGTGATGAACCAGTTATTAAATTACTAATACCAGAATATATTTTAAAAACTGGTACTGCAGAAATATATGTCCCTGAAGTTTCTAGTTTGTTTAAATTTGATGTTGTTCCTGTTATTGTGACTGTCATTTAAACTTAAATGTTTAAATATATATATAAATATATATTTAATAAACATAGTTAAATTATCATGAGTACTTTATCAGCTGATACATCAACATCAAATTATAGTAATTTTACTACATTGGCATCAAATATAATTAACAAAAAAAATGTTAGTCTTGCTAATAAAAATTCATCTTCAGGACTAACTTATTCAGTGAATGATATATTTGATGGAGGTATAATAAGAAATGGTAACTCATCTTCAGTTACTGATTTTCTACCCACAGCAACAGAGATAAGAAACGAAATGGCATCTAGATTAGGATATTTGAATCAATCACTACCAGTTAGAACATGTATGGATTTTATCATATTTAATAATGGTTCTGCAGCAATTACTTTAGCAAATTCAACAAATCTTACCTTTTACGGAAGAACTATAGTTCAAGCTAATAGAGCAATAAAAGTCAGAGTAATTATAACAAATAATTTTGGTATTGTTTTGGCTGAAGCATTTACTTTATACGGATATAGATAAGTAAATGAATTATTCATCTCCTGGTAACCACGTCACAATTACAGTTTCAGAACCCGATGAAACATTAGTTGCAACAACTAAAACAACTGATGCTTTTTCATCATCCAAATCATTTTCACCAAAAATTGTTACACCAGTATTTGAAGTAAACGAATAATTGCCGCCTCCTGAAGAACTATAATAAACATAAAATTCAAAACCAGTATTATTTGGCATACTGTTTCCAAGCGGATGTCTTGCTTTCATTTCGGTGATAATGTCTGATGCAGTTGGCAATGTATCTGAAACACTTACACCACTAAAAGTTCGACCAAGTCTACCTTTCATTAAATTATCAACTGTTAAAGTAGTACTAGAACTTGCATTTATTAAAACAGGTCGATATCTTGGAAAAAAATTCGATGTGCGTGTCAAAGTAGTCTGAGTTTTACTGTTATTGAAATCACCTTTAAAACCATTTACATCAACTGTTGGATCTTGTATAAACATAATATCTTTATTGAAATTAAAGATTTTTAATTAAAGGTTTGCATGTAAAGCATATATATCAACGGCTTCAGTACCTGATCCTATATTTGTAACTACAAACTGCAATGTTGAAGCTCTTAATCCTCTAAATTGATTTCTTCCATAAAAAGTGATTCCCGTCCCATTTGAGAATGTTAAATTAGTATTATTAGGTCCGGCACTTCTTATAACGTGTAATTCAAAACTATCACCAACAGAAACATTACCTTGAATTGAATTAAGTTCAGAGACTATACTTGCTGCACTTGGGAAAGTATCGGTAAGTGCATTAAGTGTTGTTCTTCTATATACACCGTCTAAGGCCTCGACTGCAGTCATAGTATGAGAAGTTCCAGTTATTAAATTTGTCATACCTGGATAAGATTTAAATACTGGTTGTTCAGAAACAAAAACAGAACCAGTATCAATTTTATTGAAATTACATGAAGATGTTCCAATTGTAATACTCATATTTAAAAATGGTAATACTTTAAATTTATATGTGTAAATTATAATTGAGATAAAATATTAAATGGCTACATTTTCAGCTGACACTTCTACTTTTGATCACACTGAATTTTCTACTTATTCATCAAATATTATTAACAAAAAAAATATTACAATGGTTGTAAAAGATTCTGCTACAGCTATACAATACACAGCAAGTGAAATAATGAATGGTGGAATTTTCAGAACAGGAAATTCTAGTCAAGTTCTAGACAGTTTGCCCTCGGCTTCTGATATTCGTACAGAAATGGCAGCAAGATCAGGTATAGCAGCTAATTCTTTAGAAGTATCAACATCATTTGATTTCACTATATATAATAACGGTAGTAACGCGATTAATTTAGTAAATTCTTCAAATTTAACAATTTACGGAAGAACTATTGTTGCTGCCGGAAGATCAACTAAGATAAGAGTTGTTTTATCAAATAACTTTGGATTAGTACAATGTGAAGCATATGTTTTATATGGTCATAGATAAAATTTCATTTTTATTAATAGAATTTTATAAAAACACAAAAATGATTTATTACTGACTTATTTTTTTTCTGTTAATATATTTAAATTTAACATGAGTAGTTCATCTTTAACAACAACTAATATAGATTTCAAAAACAGTGGTGCTACACAAGCAAAAGCAACAGCTTCTGCTGATACCTTAACATTTATAGGAACAGGATCAAATGATTGTAAATTAACAGGTGTTGCTTACCCTACATCGGATAAAGACGCAGCAACTAAAAAATATGTTGATGATATGAATAATGGACGTTATTGGAAAGACGCAGTAAGAGTTGCAACAACTTCAGCTGGAATTCTATCTTCTGCTTACGCAGATGGTGAGCCAATTGATGGTGTTACTTTAGCAACAAATGATCGTATTTTAATTAAAAATCAATTAAGTGGAACTGAAAATGGTATTTACATTGTTCAAGCTTCTGGTTCTCCTGTAAGGTCAAGTGATTTAGCAGCAGGTGTGGGTGCTGCTGCAGTTTCAGTTTTTGTTGAAGAAGGTACCGTAAATCAAGATACGGCATGGGTTTGTACAAATAATTCAAATGCCGATACAGTTGGAACAGATAATTTAACATTTGTTTTATTTTCTAAAGCTAATGGATTACCTGGGGGTGCGAATACTCAAATTCAATATAACAACAACGGTTCGTTAGCTGGTGCTTCAACATTTACTACAAATGGAACAAATGTTACGCTTAATGGAGGTAATTTGACTATCAGTGATAATGATAATTTATACGTTGGAGACGGTAATGACTTAACAATAAGACATGTTTCCGGAAACACTGACATTATTTCTTCTACTGGAAGTTTACAGATTGATAATACAAATGCTACAGGAAATACAATATTATCCTTAGGAGATAATACAGCAACATCTGTAGTAATCCAAAATAATTCTAGTACTGAAGTATCAAGATTTTATGCAAGTGGAAGAAGTACATTTTCAGGTGATGTGATGTTTTTTGGAAGAACTAGTCGAGAAACAACAGTAACTACAATTAATACAGCAGGAAATGTTACTTATAATCCAAGTCAATTTTGGGGTGGAATAATAAGACGTGATCCAAATGGAGCTAATCGAAGTGATGTTACTCCTACTGCAGATTCTTTTTTTACAAATACATTATATGTTCAAGTCGGGTCTAGTTATAAATTTTCAATTGAAAATACTGCTGATGCTGTTGAAACAATTACACTAACAGCTGGTACTGGTGTCACTTTAGTAGGAAGTATGACAATTGGTCAAGGAGAAATTCGACAATTTCTATTTAGAATGGATAATATAGGAAGTGGAACTCGAGCTGCATCAATTTATGATCAAGGTCTAGCTAATGTTGCATCTAGTACGCCAGGTGGTTCAAATACTCAAATGCAATATAATAATAACGGATCATTTGGAGGTTTATCAACTTTAACAACAAATGGTACTGATTTAACAATAGACGGAGGTGATATTATTATAAATGATGGTGACTTTCTTAAACTTGGTGATGGTTCAGATATGACAATAACACATAACGGTTCAAACGCTTTAATTACGAATATAACAGGTAATTATATAATAGATAATGTTAATAACGCTGGTAAAACAATTATGCGTTTAGGTACTGACAACGGCAATACTTCTTTTGTTGTTGAAAATAATTCACAAAGTCCTCAATTTCGCGTGAATGCAGCAGGTCAAACAACAGTATCAGGAAATTTAGATGTTACATCCGGAATTGATATGACCTCAGACAACCAACCACTTACAATTGGTGTTTCTCAAGACTTATCTATAGTTCATAATGGTTCAAATAGTGTTACTACGTCATCTACTGGTAATTACATAGTAGATAATACTAATAATGGCGGTAGCACAATTATGCGACTAGGAAGTGATGATGCTAACACTATATTTCGTGTTGAAAATAATTCAGAAACTGGAGTATTTAATGTGCAAGGAAATGGTCAAGCAACTTTAATTGGAAATTTAAATGTTACATCTGGAATTGATGTAACGTTAGACAACCAACCAATAACAGTTGGACTTTCTGCTGATTTATCAATAGTACATAACGGAACTAATACAGTTACTACATCAACTACTGGTGATTACATTGTCGATAATACTGCAGCAACTGGAAGTTCCATAATGCAACTAGGAACTGATACTGATGCAGTTGATTTTCAAGTACAAAATAATTCCGGTAATTATGTTTTAAAAGCTTATGGTGATCAAAAACTTACTGCAGCTGGTGATATTACTGGAAGAGGTCAAATAACTAACAAAGTAAATTATACAACCATTACTGTTACAGCTAACGGAACTTATACAGCAGCAAATATATATGGAGGTTGGATCAAAAGAGATCCTAATGGGTCGAATCGAACTGATACAACACCAAGTGCAACTTCTGTAATAGCATTGATAAAAGACTTTGTAGTATTTACGAGTTTCAATTTTGTTTTAGAAAACACTGCTGATGCAGACGAAACTATTACACTTGCTGCTGGTACTGGTGTTACTATAATTGGATCAACTACGGTAAAGCAAAATGAGAGACGAACTTATAAAGTTAGAGTTGATAGCAGTACCGCTTTATCTTTTATTGATATGGGTTCAAACTTGGGAGCATCTGTTTCGCCGGGGGGTTCAAATGGAGAAATGCAATATAATAATAGCGGTAGTTTAGGAGGTTTATCAACTTTAACAACTGATGGAACAAGTTTAACGCTTGATGGTGGTAATATAAATATAAATGATGGCGACTTACTTCGATTTGGAGATGGAAATGATTTTACTATTCAACATACAGGATCAATTGCGACTATGCTTAATACTACTGGCCCATTCTTACTTTTAAATAATACAGCTACTGAAGATATCAATTTCCAAATGGGTACTAATAATGCTACTGCCAGTTTTAATGTAAAAAATCTTGCAGGTTCAGCGATATTAGATGTTGAAGCTGATTCAAAGGTTTTTATAACGGGAACACTTGACGTTTCTGATGTTGTCAATTTTAATGATACTACTGCTTCTAGTAGTTATACAACTGGTGCTTTGATAGTTGATGGCGGTGTCGGTATAGCAGGTAAAGTTTACACTAATGATACAGTAACTGGTGTTTCTTTTACTGCAACATCAGATGCAAATTTTAAAAAAGAAATAGCTGAAATAGAAAATCCATTAGATAAAATTGATTCAATTAATGCATATCAATACAAATTCAATTTTACTGATGATGATAAATTAAGATACGGAGTTCTAGCTCAAAATTTAAAAGAACAAGGTTTAGATGATCTTGTTTTTGAAGAAGAAAATTCAGGCAGATTATCTGTTGATTATAATAATTTAGTAGGATTATTAATCGGTTCAGTTAAAGAATTAAAACAACAAGTGAAAGATTTAACTATACAAAATAATTTAACCTAACTTAATTTTTTTTTTATTTGACCTAGGGTCTGTCACGTCCTCTTACTTATATATATATAATATAATATAATAGAGAGGAAGTGAATCTAGTTGCAATTTAATCAGAAATTATAAAAATAAAAATAAAAAATATTCAAAACCTTAACAAAATGATTTAATTAATATTTATCGAAAATTAAATGAGAACCTTGACTTCCATTATCCGAGTTAAATTGAGCGAATGTATTTACATAATGTAATCTTTCAATAATTTCTTCTTTTGAAGGGTCTTTATAATAAATAGGAGTTCTATGTCCGATTTGCCACACAGTGCCAT
>JAAEPP010000309.1 GCA_024232495.1 Flavobacteriaceae bacterium | reverse complement strand
TGCATCAACACTAGATAAAAAGTTGTTTTTTATTTCAAATGCAGGTTCTGACAACAGTGCTCCTCTTACATTGAACGTAGTGTGAGTTGGTGTGTAAATAGGGTTCCCGTTTTCATCTAAAATAGGGCTCCCATCTTCACCTAACTCAAATTCAGTCTCATAGGAGTTGTAATCATACATTGCTCTAAATGGATTTTGAACATTGTTCCTATCACGAGGCTCATCACTAGTTGATCTTGAGTAACCAACATTCACTGCAATTTTTAACCAATCCTTCGCATCAAAATTTAAATTCAATCGGGTGTTAATTCTCTCAAAGCCGTCTAGCTGATCAATTATTCCTCCATTTTTATCGTATCCAACAGAAAAATAATAATCCATTTTTTCCATTCCACCAGACATAGATATATTGTTACTTTGTATGTAACCATCTTTCAACATCAAATCTTGCCAATCAGTTTGGTAATCAAGTAAAAACTGACGTTCCGGACTTCCAGGAAGTGTCGTTACACCTGGCAAACTACTGGCAGCTGAAACACCTAAAGAGTATAATTCAGCTTCATATTGCATTTTTTGAGAGGCATTCATGACATCAAAGTTTGGTTGTATTCTCTCTGAATAGCCAAACCTTGAGCTAAATCGAATTTCAGCATCTTTATTTCTATTTCCACTCTTCGTTGTAATTACAACAACTCCATTAGCCCCTCTGGAACCATATCTAGCTGTTGTAGCCGCATCTTTTAAAACAGATAAATTTTCGATATCTTGATTTGAAATAGTTCCTAAATCTTGTTCTCTAACAACAGAACCGTCGACAATGTAAAGTGGTGATGATGCACCAGCACTTAAGGAACCAACTCCTCTAATTCTTACAAAAGCTCCTTCTCCTGGTTTTCCGTTTGCAGCTGTAACCTGAACCCCAGCGGCTTTACCCTGTATCAAATTATCGATACTCGTAGAGGGTGTTAACTCCGCTATTTCGGAGGCAGAAATAGAAACTACTGCTGATGTTTGTACCGTTTTATTTCTTCGTGAATAACCCGTTACCACTACTTCTTCAAGTTCAGAGGCGTCTTCCTGAAGTTGAACGTTATAACTGTTGTTTGAATCTGATATTTTTCGTTCAACAGATATATAACCAATAAAGCTAAAAACGATTGTTTTTTCAGCATCTACGTTTAAAGTAAAATAACCATCGAAATCTGTTTGAGTACCATTATTCGTACCATCCTCGATAATATTTACTCCGATTAAGGGCTCCCCAGAGATGTCGGTAACTACTCCAGAAATTGAATTTTCTTGAGCTAATACAGTGGTTATGCTAAAGAACATAAACACCAACCACTTAAAATAGTTTTTTTTCATATTTTTTAATTTAAGTTAGTAAAAAGTTTGTCAAATGAGTTTTAAAAATCAAAACAAACTAGTTAGTTGAAATTTTTTATTTTAAAAAAAATAAATATACAACTTTTTTGAAATGACATAAAAAATGAGAAAGCTTTTTATTTTAATTTGTAAAATCAGTTCCATATTTATCCATAAGGTAAATAATTCCTGTCATCGCTGCCGCTCCCATTTCCAATTCTCTTTTATTTACCTTATCAAACGTATCGTTAGCTGCATGATGATAATCAAAATACCTTTGAGAATCTGGACTTAATCCAGCTAAAACTTTAATTATACCTTGGTTTTTCAGAGGACCAATATCAGCTCCACTCCCTCCTTTTACAAATCTGTTCACTAAATAAGGTTCAAACAAAGTTTCCCAACTCTTAATTTGATCAAAATTACCCTCACTAGTATCAAAAGAAAATCCTCTTGGAGTAAATCCTCCTGCATCACTCTCTAGAGCAAAAATATGCTGCTCTCCTTTCTTTTTGGCCTCCGTTGCATATTTATTTCCACCTCTCAAACCATTTTCTTCATTCATAAACATAACGGCTCTGATTGTATATTTAGGTTGGTAGCCAACCATTTTTAAAAGTCTTAATACCTCTAAAGACTGAACACATCCAGCTCCGTCATCGTGAGAACCGTCACCCAAATCCCAAGAATCTAAATGTCCTCCAACAACAATATATTTATTGGGGTATTCACTACCTGTAATTTCTCCAATCACGTTATAGGATTGAACATCTGGATGTGATTTACAATTTTGGTTAAAGTAAAATAGTAAGTTAGGTTGTAACTTTAAAGTAGCACTCAAATAATTTGCACCGTTAGTACTAATGGCACATGCAGGAATTTTTAGATATTCAGGGGTATCTCCGTAACTCATTGCTCCTGTGTGCGGAAAATCATCTTGACTCAAGCTCATAGATCTTACCACAACACCTGCTGCTCCATATTTTGCAGCCTCAGAAGCACCTGAATATCTTTGCCCAACAGCACCTCCGTAGGCATCCATCGTTAGAATTAAATTGTCCTGCATTGGTCGATTGAAGAAAACAATATTTCCTTCTATTTTTTCTCTACCCAATTCTCTCAATTCATCAAAACTTTTCACTTCTACTACCTTTGATTTTAATCCTCCGTATGGAGTTGGAACAGATCCTCCAAGAGCGCAAATATTAGCGATTGTTGTAACACCAGGAGAAGTTTCTATGTATGAATACTCCTTGGCGCCACGAGTCCATTTTGGAACCATAACTGGTTGAAGCCAAACTTTATCCAAACCTAATTCTTGCATTTGTTCTTTGGTGTAATCAACAGCTAGTTCTGCTCCCAGCGAACCAGAAAGCCTACTTCCTATATTATTAGACAAATAATCTAACCATAGATAGCTTTGTCCATCATTTAATGAAGCATTAAAAACTTGCTTAATCATTGAAGAATCTTGCTGGTTTATTTTTTGAGAAAAACCAGAATAATAAGTTAACGTTAGAAATATGAAAAAAATAATTTCTCTAATAAAACATTTGTTCATTTTGATGTTATTTAAAAGAATATTAATCGACTTATTTACTTGCAAATAATTTCACGTCATTTTCAGAAACCTGTTCACCACCCAAAATAATTAATCTTTCAATTACATTTCTTAATTCTCTTATGTTTCCAGTCCAATCGTATTTTTGTAACATAGTAATTGCATTTTTTGAAAATTCCTTACAAACAGCACCTTGTTCCTCAGAAATTTTTTTGCTAAAATGTTGAATTAAAAGAGGAATATCTTGTCGTCTTTCATTTAATAATGGAACTTTTATTAAGATTACAGCCAAACGGTGATACAAATCTTCTCTAAAATTTCCCTCGGAAATTTCTTTTTGAAGATCTTTATTGGTTGCTGCTATAACTCTTACATTTACTTTTATATTTTGATCACTTCCAACTCTACTAATTTCACTTTCTTGAAGCGCTCTTAAGACTTTAGCCTGAGCAGATAAACTCATGTCTCCAATTTCATCAAGAAATAGTGTTCCATTGTTAGCCGTTTCAAACTTTCCAGCTCGGTCTTTTGAGGCGCCAGTAAAACTACCTTTTTTGTGACCAAATAATTCACTTTCTATAAGCTCACTTGGTATGGCAGCGCAATTTACTTCAATTAAAGGACCTTTATTTCTCAAACTTTTTTCATGCAACCAATGCGCAACAAGCTCTTTACCAGATCCATTAGCACCCGTAATTAAAACTCTTGCATCACTAGGAGCAACTTTTTCAATCATTTTTTTAATATGAATAATAGAAGGAGATTTTCCTATCATTTCATATTTTTTTTGAACTTTTTTCTTGAGACGCTTATTTTCTACAAATAGTTGCTTGCTATCCAATGCAATACGAACTGTATTCAATAATCGATTTAAGTCTGGTGGTTTAGAAATATAGTCAAAGGCTCCTAAACGCATAGAATGAACTGCTGTATCTAAGTCGCCGTGTCCAGAGATCATTACTACCGGAATTTCTGGTTTTATTTTTTTTATTTGAGTAAGAACTTCTATACCATCCATTTTAGGCATTTTAATATCGCACAAAATAAGATCAAAATTTTCATTTTCTACAAGGTTAATTCCTTGGACACCGTCCTCGGTTTCGGAAACCTTATAATTTGAATTTTCCTCAGAAAGTATCCTTAACAGCACCCTCCTAATGGCAACTTCATCCTCTATAATTAAAATTTTTGACATAAAAAAAACGAAATTTAGAATTTCATAAATGTAACAAATAATATAATAATAGCAGTATTTATACTCACAAAGAAGCATCTAAAAAACAAAACCCACCCTTTAATTTAATAAAGGATGGGAAAAAATTGCTATGAAAAAGAAAAATTACACTACCGAAGTAGTGAACATCAAATATAGTGAATTTTTTCTAAATCTTATGGTCACGAAAACATATCTTTAACTTTTTCAAAGAAAGATTTTTCTCCATTCTCTGGATTAGGCTGAAAGTTATCGTCATCACTCATTTTTTTAAAGAATTCCTTTTGTTCCCTATTTAATGTTTTAGGAGTCCATACATTTATATGAACTAATAAATCACCAGAGCCATAGTTGTTAATACTTGGGATTCCTTTATTTCGAAGTCGAAGAATTTTACCACTTTGTACACCCTGCTCTATCTTGATTCTTACCTTTCCATTTACCGTGTCAATTTCTTTTGAAGTTCCTAAAACAGCATCTGAAAAACTAATATATAAATCGTGGTGTAAATTGTCACCCTCCCGCTGCAGAGTTGCATGTGGAAGTTCTTCTATAGCAACCAATAAATCACCTGATATACTATTTCCGGGGGCTTCATTCCCTTTTCCGGACACCTTCAGTTGCATACCTTCTACAACTCCAGCTGGTATTTTTATTGAAACCGTTTCTTCAGTTTGTAACATTCCATGTACATCTGCATTGGATGGTTTTTTATCAATAGTCTGTCCCGAACCACTACAAGAGTTACAGGGTGCAGAAGTTTGCATTCTACCTAATATAGTATTTTGGATTCGGGTTACTTGACCGCTACCGCTACAAGTTGTACAAGTTTTGTAAGTGGTACCTTTTGCAACTTTTTTTCGTTTTACTTTAATTTTTTTCTCAACGCCGTTGGCTATTTCTTCTAGAGTTAATTTTACTCTTATTCTCAAGTTACTGCCCTTTGCCTGTGATCTTCGCCCGCCGCCAAAGCCACCAAAGCCACCACCTCCAAAAATATCACCAAATTGGCTGAATATATCATCCATATTCATACCACCGCCACCAAATCCGCCAAAACCACTACCACCACCTTCGAAAGCTTGATGCCCGAAGCGGTCGTATTTAGCTTTTTTATCAGCATCACTTAATACCTCATAAGCTTCAGCAGCCTGTTTAAATTTTTCTTCTGCTTTTGAATCACCGGGATTTTTATCCGGATGAAATTCAATTGCTTTTTTTCGATATGCTTTTTTTATTTCAGAGGCTGAAGCTCCTTTTGAAACTCCTAATATATTGTAAAAATCTTCTTTCAATTTGACTTCGCTATTTGAATATTTATATTTTTTTATTGCCCAATAACTACCTTAGGGAACCGTATAGTTTTATCACCTAATAAATAACCTTTTTCAATGA
>JAAEPP010000308.1 GCA_024232495.1 Flavobacteriaceae bacterium | reverse complement strand
TGGATCCATCGGTACTTCCTCCATCTACAATGAGTAGCTCAAAATTGTTTTTTTTACTGCTATGTTGTTCCAGATGTTCCAGTAAAGAAATAATGTTTTTCTCTTCATTTAAAATGGGGATGATAATCGAAATTTTAATCATTTAATCCCCAATTATAATCCTTAAAAGATATTATTGCATCGCTAGCAATAGTAATATCAGTATATCTATTTAAAAAATCAATCAGGCTTCCTTCTTGCTTAAAATCCTTTGCAAACCATTTAAATATTTTTGAAAGTTCAACTGAATTTGTAGTAATGTTATTTTTAGTGGTATCTGCCAAAAACTCCTTGCTTGCCTTATTTAAGAGGCGGTTTATATTTTGCTTGCTAAAAGCCTCATTTTGTAATTTTGGACAAGATATGGAAGCACAGACAATACCAAAATGAATTCTGGGATCGCCCATTTTTCTTAATATATCATGTTCAATATTATTTAAAGACAGCGATTTTTTTGCAATGGTAATAACCTTGATATTCCATGGACTGTAAATATCCTTAATACTAGAAATAGGATATCGATCCACAATCAATTGAATCGTTAATGCATTGTAGGCATTGATCCAAAAAGCCATTTTTTGATCTTTTGACCAAGTCTCTGAAGGTCTTGAATTGGAAAGCCATTCCAAGTAAGCATTCAGCTCTGCTAGGTCATTTTTAAACCCAAGATAATCTACCTTTCCTTGTTCACTTACGTGTTTTTTTAGTAATAAATTCCAGGTAGTGTGGTTTACGGTATTATTACAAGGAGCCGTCTCCGTTGCAAAATTATTTTTGCCAAGGAACAGTACTACTATAATAACTACTATTTTTTTCATAAGTTGGTACACTCAATATTCGGCTACAAATTTATACTGGCTTAACAACAACCTCCACCATCGTAATGGTAGGTGGACTCAGAAATATGAATATCATTTCTTTTTAAATCCTTTAATTGTTTTGCTGTTTTATCACAAATAGCAAGTGGTTGATTTTTAACCAATACATGTCCTTTGTGGTCGTCAAAAAAATCATCGTCTCCATAATAAATTGCTGCTTTCCCGGTAAAAATACAAGGGCCATCGGGCAAAACAGGATCTTTAATAGCGGCAATTTCGATACTTTCGATATAGATCAATTCTTCTGTTGGGTAATTTTTTGGATCTAAAATTCGATAGGGTTTTCTGGCTCTAATTTCGATGGTTCCAAAACCAACATCGGTGAGCGCTTTTACATAGTCTTTAATCGGTAAGCTACCGCTTAAGCACAATGCCCTCAAGCGCTCATCGTTTCTTAGGGTTTCGTTCATTGGTTGTTCGCAGGTAGGGTCACTCATCACCAATCTTCCATGAGGTTTTAAAACGCGATACATTTCTTCGATTGCTCGTTTTAAATCTTCTGCTTTAAAAATGTTAAATAAACAATTCTGGGCAGCAACATCGATGGAGTTATCTGCAACCGGGAGGTTTAAGGCATCTCCTTTTTTTAACTCTACAAACTCACTTTTAAACCAAGGGTTTAATGCTTCTGCTTCTTTAAAATTTTTCTGAGAAGCTTCCAGCATTTCATCGACCACATCGATTCCTACAACACCTCCCTTTTGTCTCGAAAAATAGGAAAACTGTAATAGCTCCATACCGCCTCCAACACCTACATACAATGTTTTTGGATTATTGGTTAAATCCCTGGCATTAACAGTGCTACCACAGCCATAATTCATTTCCTGCATTATTTTCGGAATTTTTAAGCCTGGAAGTTCCCAAATAGGGTTGGTGGTACAGCAAAGACCTACATCGGGTGTTAATGCTGCTTCTTTATATACATCGTGGGTGGTTTGTAAATAACTCATTGTTTATAATTTTTTAATTAGTTCTTTAAATAATAAAATCATATCGGGTTCTGCCTTTCCAGCAATTTTAATAATGTCATCAATATCGACAGGCTGAAGGTGATCTGGATCGCATTCATCAGTAAGAACAGAAACTGCAGCCACTGGCACTTTTAAATGATTGGCGACAATTATTTCTGGAACCGTACTCATTCCTACGGCATCTGCCCCTATAATCTGTAAATATCGGTATTCTGCTCTAGTTTCTAGTTGAGGTCCCATCACACTCGCATAGACTCCTTTCTGAAGAGTAATATGCTTAGATGTTGCAATAGCAGTCAGCTTACTATTCATTTGGGCATCGTAAGGCTGACTCATATCTACAAAACGGTTTCCCATCGCCTCAATTCCCTTGTAGGCCAGAGGAGATCCTCCTTGTAAATTAATATGATCATCAATTAACATCAGTTCTCCTTTTTTAAATTTTTTATTAATTGCCCCGGCCGCATTACTCACCAATAATTTTTTAATTCCTAATTGATGCATCACGCGTATTGGAAAGGTCACGTCGTAAGTCGAATATCCTTCATATAGGTGAAACCTGCCTTGCATGACAATTACTTTTTTACCAGCTAAGGTTCCATATATTAATTTTCCTTTATGAAACTCTACGGTAGCGGTCGGAAAATTGGGAATGTGGTTGTAACTGGCGGTACTCTCTTTTTCTATTTCATCGACTAATTTACCCAATCCTGTCCCCAATACAATTCCTATTTCAGGGGTATCAAATCCTTTATTTTTTAAATAATTTACCGCTTCTTGTATGTATTTCTTCATGTTTTTTTATTTTAAGGTGCTATCAAAAATTGATTGAATCCACTACTTTTTTTTAAGTCATCGTAGGTATCTATATCGTTTTTGGTAGCAAGTAAAACTACTTGTTCTTGCTCTAAATTTTTAAGGGTCTCTTTTAATACCGTTCTAGTACCCCATTTTTTATTTTCAAAAAGTTTCTTTTTTAAGGTATTCATTCCCAATAAATAATAACCTCCATCTAAGGCAGGTCCCACTACGTAATTAGTGCTATCTAAATGGGTAAAAGCTTCTTGGATACCGGCGGTAGTTAATTCAAAAATATCACTCCCCACGATCACAATCTGGCGATATCCTTTTTTAAAAAGTAACTCAAAAGCATGGTGCATTCGTTCTCCTAAATCAACTCCGTTTTGAAGCTCTTTGAAATAGATAGCTGCATCCCAGTGATCATTTTCTTGAATTTGTTCCGAATAAAAAACAAATTTATCCACTTCTAAAGGTCGAGTTATGTGCAGCGTATGCTCCAGTAATTTTCGATATACTTTTAATGCTGCTAAATCACCTATTGTTTTAGCCAGTCTGGTTTTTACCTTTCCCATCTCGGGATTGCGAGTAAAAATAATAAGTGCTTTGTGGGTGTTTAGCTTTTTCATGGCTTAAAAAATAGGATTTCCTTTAGTTAACCATTTTCCCCATTTTTTTGAGTATACATGTATGTTTTCGGTCATTCTTTGTATCGAATCGATCACTATATAATCCTTATTTTTCCATTCACTAATACCGCCATATAAATTTTTAACATCGGTATAGCCGTTCTCAACTAGCTGGTTGGCAATCACTTCAGAGCGAACTCCTAAGGTACAATAAACAACAATAGGAGTTTTTTTGTCTATGCTGTCTGGTAGGGAGCTTAGCCTAAAATGATTGTAACCCACCAATATTGCTCCCTCAATATGACTCACCTTAAATTCGACAAGCTCTCTACTATCTAAAATTACTACTTTATTTTTTTGCTGTAAGTTTTTAAGCTCTGCGACAGCGATGTATGGCACCTTTTTATGATTGTATTTATTTAAAACCTCCTCTAGGGTTTCTTGCCCATACAAAGAGACTTTCCATAAAATTAAGAGGCTTATTAAAAGGATTTTTTTCATTTAAATAGGCTGAGATTAAGCAACAGTACCTTGGCAGCTGCTTCCTGCTCCAGCCGTACAGCCGTAACAGTGTTGTGAGACAATTATATTACGATTTTGTAAAACTTCTTCATTGTACTCAGAAATATGCTTTAGCTTACTAGCCACTTTTAATTTAAGCATTTGGTTGAAATCACAATCGTATAAATAGCCATCCCAACTTACCGATAGGGTGTTCGTACACATCACGTTTTCTAGGGTCGAGGCATTAAATGCTTCTACCAGGCTATACATATACTCTTCGTAATTATCAGAAGCAATTAAATAATCCAAAAACCTGGCAATGGGTAGGTTGGTAATTGCAAATAGTTGATGAAACTGAATTCCGAAATCTTCCATTAAAGCATTTTTAAATTCTTTTTCCATGCTGTCTTGGTTTCCAGGTAAAAAAGCGCCACTGGGGTTGTAAACTAAATCTAATTTAAGTGGACTTCCTGGCATTCCATAACCTACCAAATTTAATTCTTGTAAGGCTTTAATCGACTTGTCAAAAACTCCTTTGCCACGCTGCTGATCTGTTTTTCCACGAGTCCAATGAGGCATTGAACTGACCACGTGAATGTGGTATTTTTTAAAAAAATCAGGTAAATCGTAATATTTTTTATTAGCTCTAATAATGGTTAGGTTGCTACGTACGATAAAGTCTTTAATCCCTAGTTTTGACGCTTCCTCCACAAACCATCTAAAGTGAGGGTTCATCTCGGGAGCACCACCGGTGAGGTCCAGTGTGGTAGCCGGGGTGTTTTTTATGACCTCCAAACATTGTTGCAGCGTCTCTTTTGTCATAATTTCTTTACGATCTGGACCCGCATCTACATGGCAATGCTCACAAACTTGATTGCACATATAGCCTAAATTAATTTGGAGTATTTCTAATTTTTTAGGGCGTAACGGAAATTGACCTACAGCTTTAATTTTCGTGGCAAAGGTTGGGAGTTCATTGTTGTTAAAAATACCATTAGATAAAATTTCTAATTGCCTTTTAGCATCAGCTAATTCTTTTTTTTGTTTTTTTAACGATGTTGTTTGCATACCCTTTACTACGCTATTGTTGATCTAATTTATAAGACCCAACTACATACTTAATTTATCATATTTATTCATCATTTGCACACCGTGTACCAGTGTTGCTCCGCTTTCGATAGCCGCACCTGCATGAACGGCTTCCATCATTTCTTCTTTTGTAATTCCTCTTTGCAATCCGTCTTTAGTATAGGCGTCAATGCAATAAGGACATTTAACAACATGCGAAACGGCCAGTGCGATTAACGATTTTTCTCGTGCACTAAGGGCACCTTCCTCAAACACTTTTCCGTAATAATCAAAGAATTTTGTGCCTAGTTCTTCACTCCATTCGGTAATTTTTCCAAATTTTCTTAAATCTTTAGGATCGTAATACGTCTTATCTGCCATGTTTCTTATTGCTTAAATTCCGTTTCTGTAAATATAACCAAGATTCTATTTTATATGTAACAATGGCTAACAATTTAACAAGAATTTACATTGCTTAAAATTGAGTAACTTTGAATTCTTTAAAATCAACTACCACCTACATCAATTAATTTGTCTAAAACAACAAAGCATCAACATTTTGCCCTGCACAAACCTTACGGTTATCTGAGTCAATTTATCGTAAATGGAAAACAAAAAAAACGAAACAAATTATTGGGCGAATTGTATGATTTTCCAGCGGGAACGATGGCTATTGGGCGTTTGGATAGAAACTCCGAAGGGCTATTACTCTTAACCACCGATGGAAAAGTGAGCTATGACATACTCAGTCACAAGTACGAAAAAGAATATTATGTGCAAGTAGATGGAGCTATTACAGAACAAGCCATCCAACAATTACAAGAAGGCATTGAAATTAGTTTGGAAGGAGCAATCTATAAAACCATACCTTGTGAGGCACACCTTATTGAATCCCCCAAAGATTTACCCATTGAAAACAGAAAGCCCAGAGATGCGCGACACGGACCTATGAGTTGGATCTCCATTACCCTAAGAGAGGGAAAGTACCGGCAAGTAAGAAAAATGACAGCGGCGGTAGGTTTTCCAACCCTGCGTTTAATTCGAGTTCGGATAGGCGCTTTCAAATTAACACTCTCCAAAGGAGAAACCCTAAAAGTAACTAGCTTTTCTTAAATTGGTTATTAAATTTTATTAGTAGAAATAAAAAATCCCTCAGTAAAAACTAAGGGATTTTTATGTGGTACCACCAAGAATCGAACTAGGGACACACGGATTTTCAGTCCGTTGCTCTACCAACTGAGCTATGGTACCTGCTATTAAGCGAGGGCAAATATAACTCTATTTTGTTTTGAACAAAATA
>JAAEPP010000307.1 GCA_024232495.1 Flavobacteriaceae bacterium | reverse complement strand
TGTAAACAAAGGTATTACAAAAGTTTGGTCCATGAGAACAGCTTAAAACTTTTTACACAAAGGGTTTCTTATAGTTCCCCATAAAGCTTAGTAAAAACTTAGCCCCGCAATAAGAACTCACCTCAATTTCTTTTAAAGTACGCCTGTTGCACGGAATAATACGATTCCGTTTGCTCCAAAACGTTGGAAACAAACGTATTACAACAGTTTTGTCCATGGGAACAGCCTAGAAGATAATACACCGAGGGTTTTTTATAGTTTCCCATGAAACTAATGGAAAACTTAGCCTCGCAATAAGAGTTTACCTCAATTTCTTATAAACTACGCATTTTCCATGGAATAAAACGATTCTGTTTGCTCTAAAACGTTGTAAACAAACGTAGTACAACAGTTTTGTCCATTGGAACAGTTTAGAACATATTACACCGAAGGTTTATAAAGTTCCCCATGAAACTTAGTGAAAACTTAGCCCTGCAATTTAAGTTCACCTTAACTTCTTATAATGTACGCCTTTTGCA
>JAAEPP010000306.1 GCA_024232495.1 Flavobacteriaceae bacterium | reverse complement strand
GAAAATTATTGTTCAAGTTTGTTGAAAGCTGTTTGTTTAGGTCGAATGCCATTCTTGAACAATTTTTGTTAGGGATTGTTCTTTAGTCCATGGCAAGTTTATTTAAAACTATTTTCATCCAAGAACTTCAACATTTTTAAAGAAATTGATATCGAGTTGAATCAAGTGATTGACTAGGCCCAAGTTGACGTTTGATGGCAAGACGGCAAGTAATATTTTTATCAAGCAAGCTATATTGTATTATTTGTGAACTTTCTTATGCATGAAAGACATCAGAGGAAACCCTTATTCATATTTTTTGCATCTCTGAATTTTCTTTCAAAGCTTTTGGCAGTAATAAGGAGTTATCATGGGGCAAGTGCATATGACAGGCTTTTTTCCTCCATTGCAAATTCACCTCGAAAACCTTGCTGATGCCAAATATTTTTTGGTTGACCCAGGATTTTGTGAATCGATAGAGAACGAGCCCACTTTTGAAATCCCATTATTATTTAGGTTGTTGACTTGCTTTTGCAATTTTTTTTACTATTCCCATTAAAAGAAAAACCAAACTTATTCCTATTTTTTTGTGAACCACTAAGTCTTCAAATAAAATTTTCAAGCATCTCACCAAGCTTAAGATTTTCAATAAAAACTTTTTTTTTTTCTAACTTTATTTTACATTTAAGCTCCAAATAAAGTTTCTGCACTAATTTCTCAACAAGTTGGTGTGTGATTCAACTCATGTAGGGAGATAAACGAGAGACAGATGGGAAATTTATTTCTATGTCTTACTATGAAAATGATTTAATTTAGGCCTAAAATTCGAACCGTTTCCATATTTAATGGAGGGCAGAGTAATATCTCTAATGGCACATCCCGAGCCACTGGTTCTGACTCATACTAACTTATGATGCTCGTGTTTTGATTTGATTTGATATGATGCCCTACAGTAAGTAGTACCTGATCTAAAGTTTTAGGGCACTGCCCAAGAAGGAATGAGATTATTCAATGTCTGTAAACAGCTTTCAATAGTTTTGATAGCTTTAATAATAGTCATATAAGATTTCAGTCTTGAAACCAAAACAATAAGTCATGTTGCTAATATGTTAGTTAAGCAGAACGAGAGTGCACTTAAACAAAAGGAGGCAATAAACTATTTGCATTTAAGTTTTCTGTACTAGTATCGGTCAGTGTACTACTAGCACAATACTAGTGCTGTACTAGTACCTAAAGGAAATAGCAAGGGAATTTTGATTTTTGAATCAAATTTT
>JAAEPP010000305.1 GCA_024232495.1 Flavobacteriaceae bacterium | reverse complement strand
CCCAAGACAATTGATGCAATGGTTAGGGAGTGATATACTACGAAAACACATTAGAGATGATTTTTTTATTGCTTCATTAGCTAACGATTTAAATAATTCAACTTCTCATAGAATAGTTATAAGTGATGTCAGATTTGATAAAGAAGCTGAATATTTGAAATATCTTGGGGTTCCAATAATTCGGATTGAAACTGGTATTAGAAAAACAGTAACTAAAATGGGTAAAAAAGAAGCAAATCATTCAAGTGAGAATGGAATTGCTGAAAGATTAATAGATTATACGATTGTTAATGACAGTACTATTAACGATTTAAAAAATACATTTGATAATGTTATTGCTGAAAATCTTAATATTTTGTAGTATCAATATCTTTTCCACCTCTTAAATTTTTGTCTTTACAAATTGGTTTTAAAGATATAGCGTATCTATATATAGCATTCCTAAAATTAATCTCTGTTTGAATACCTATTAAAGTTGGCGAACCTCTCCATAAAATTAAGTAACCAAAACTAGGTAATATTCTTACTATACCAGCAACATCTGAATCTCCATTAACAATATAAAATAAATCTTTTTCATGATTATTTGGCAATGCAAGTGTAAATTTTGTATTTATTAAAGGATCATTAATAATTGTGTCTAATACCTCTGAATATGAAGCTTCATTATTATATAATTTAAAATAAGAAAAAGAATCATCTAAAGAAGGCATCATTATTAATCCTTCTTCCCATGCAATAACATCTCTGCCAATAAAGTCGCGTACAATAATTTGTTTTAATGGAAGTGTATCTTTACAGCAAGGTTCAGTTAAAAGATTAAAAATATCTCCAAAGAAATCATCTGATTTGGAGTTAAGAAGATTATTTTCTTCGCTTTTAATCATGTTTATTCTAGGTTAGTAATTTTAAAATTTATTTTTTAAATGTAAAATTTATTTCGGTTTTGAAAAGGTAAAAAATATTTTTATTTTTTTTTATTTTAACTTTTTTTATTTTATTTCGGGTAACGTTTTCTAACCCTGACG
The DNA here is from genome assembly GCA_024232495.1 of Flavobacteriaceae bacterium. Classification (GTDB taxonomy): domain Bacteria; phylum Bacteroidota; class Bacteroidia; order Flavobacteriales; family Flavobacteriaceae; genus Marifrigoribacter. The sequence goes on along the minus strand of JAAEPP010000305.1, from coordinate 32,627 downwards.
TTATTTTTTTTTCGAGTAGAAAACTCATTTTCAGAATCTGAAAAATCAGAATTTTCTTCAAAATCTTCTTCATTATTTGTTTGGCTATATCGCCAGTACTCTTTTGAACCAAGTTTATATTTTAACTCAGGTGTTGCTTTATAAAAATAAACACAATCCGAAATATTATAACTTAATGAAGTTTGATCTAATACAAGACACTCATGATCATTTGTACAACTCTGCATTACTTGGTCGAAACTTGAAAAATTTGGAAATACACCGGCAAAATAAGTATATACTCTTTCTCTGTTTACTCGAATATTATCTCGTAAAACTACGACATAATCAATATTTGCTCGTAAGTCGGGTGGTACATCCATTATCCATTGTGCCGTTACTATAGTAAAAATTCCATCATGACGACCATTCATAAACACCCTTCTAGTCATTTTTGATTTAACAAAAGATTTATCAAACATTAAATCATCATATATTGCAAATGCAGGTTCAACTGTGCCAGTTTTTCGTTTTACTTTTTTCTGCATAGAAAAAAGATCTTTCGTTATTTTGTCATCGTAAGAATAATGAATGAAACATGAGGGTATATGATTACTCCAAAACTTGTTTGCTTTTTCAGTAGCCGAAATACAAATACCTCTTTTTACATCTCTTTTGTAACTCATCAAATCTTCGGCTACAGTTGACTTTCCTGATCCTCTTCTTCCTACAATAAGAATAACAGCACCATCTTTCATAGTAGAAGGATCCCAATATTTTATATCTAAATTCATTATTTAATAACAAATTAGATATAAAAGTTTACTTAATTTTTACAAAGAGTCGATTTAATTATTGAAAAAATGAAACTGCAAATGAAAATTTCAAGAAACTATCATTTAAAATCGAATTTATTCTAATATAATTCAACTTTTTTTATTTTATTTGATTTATGAGAATTCTATAAATTTTTTTTTTTTTTTAAAATTTTTTTTAATTCAAATCCAAAACTTAAATAAAAATAATTTAAAATGAATTCGAATTTAAATAATAATCAAAATGAGAAAGATGAAATCAACAAATCTATTGTAGAAACTTTACATGAGAACAAAAAAAGACCAGTTAATTTAAAAATTCAAATTAATAATTTAGAAAAATTAGAAGATATTGCTACTCCAAAATCCACGGTTTCTATCAAATCAATTGGCTCTTTATTTTCAATTCCAAATACCACCGATTTTTTAGATCTTGATGATATAAATGACAATACAACTCAAATTGATAATAAAAGTTTCAATTCAACTTACCCTTCTAATTTAAATTCATCATTTTCAAGTGCTGTTGATAAAACACTTAAAGAACTTTTTACGCATGATCCTTATTCTATTTCAACTTCTTCGTCTTTTTCAATTTCAAAAAAAAGAAAAAGATCTGAATCAAATGAATTCGAAGTTAACAAGAAAATTGGATTTTCAAATATTCATGATGATGAAGATAAAGAAAATTATATTTATCTAGAATGGGATGAAAAGCCAGTCGAATATAGATCAAAATATGGTGTTTTTAACGATGAAAGGCAAGAAAAGTTAGTGAAAGAATTACTTGAAAAATGGATTGAACTTGAAATAAAAGGACCAAAAAAAACTTCAGATGAATATCAAATAAGACTTCTTCGAGCAGTAAGAAATTGTTGTAATTCTAATCAATGGATAGAAAGCAAGGAGTTTTTAAGAAATAATTCATTATATTATAATTTTTTCCCAGGTGATTTCAATCAAACTAAGTCAAAACAAAATTGTAACAGAGCATATAATGATCATAGAGTTTTTTTTGATCCCAAATTGCCTTTTGTGACTAGATCAAGATCTCAATGTATTGATTCACGTTTTTTAAAGCAAAATGAAGCATCAAAAAGATGGAAAAAGAGACAATTAAGAATCAACCCAGTTTATATAAAAATATATAAAGAAATTCAAAAAAATAATCAAAATTAATTAATTATAAATATATTTATTTTATTTTTTAATTATTCAGAAATTGACCAACTTAAATTTGAAAATTCTTCATTAAAAGAAGCACTATATTCATTTGGCGGAGTTTCGGGCCATGGTTGAATATCTCTAAGATTCGTAAAATTATAAGAAAATTTATTTATTCCATTGTTTATTTCTTTTGAAATTGGTAGATCTTCTTCAACTATATTACCAAAATCTTTGAATGATATTTGATTTGCTTCTAAACCCATTTGGTTACACCAAGTTTCAAATGAGTCAATCATTGATACCATAAAATCGGTTGCAGCATATGCCGTTTTATACATATCCATTAAAAAAGAATTAGTATTTTTTTTCATTTTACAACTTTTAAAACTTTTTTCACACTTTATTGAAATCGTAGCTGCAGTACCAGGTGACATTTTAACATTTCTTCTTCTTTTTTTTAAGTAAGTTAAATACTGTTTTTCTTGTTTTGCCAAATTATATTTTTTTTTTCCATTAAATTTTCCATATTTTTCTTTCCATTCTTCAAATGAAAGCTTACAGCTAACATCAACAGGTCTTAAATTTAAATTCATCCATCCCCTAGATTTAGTTTTAAACGGAGTTAAACTTGGACTTAATTTTTTTTCCATATTTTTTTGAATTTGGTATTTGTTTTTTTTTATAAAAAAATACTATAATTGCAACTAGAATAATTAATAAAAATGATCCAATTAAAATCATAAACATGAAGTTATCATTTTCTTCTTTTTCATTTGATAACTCTTTTATAAAACCATCAGGATAAAAGAACTCGTATGGTTTTATTTCTTTTATTTTTTTATTGTAATGATTTTTAAAAAATTTTTTCCTGTCGTCACTTCCTCTAGCCATCATATGAATAATAAACGTATCATTCCTTCCTCCTTTTAATTTTCCTTTAGAAGGTAGTTCATTAAATGCAGAATTTATTACGTCATATTTTAACACAAGTATATTATCTTTTAAATTATTTTTATTTTCATCATATAAACTCATTAAAACGTCTTGTTCATGATATCTTTCTTTTTCTTTTCCCATTGGATTTTCCCACCAAGTTTTCAGAAAATTTCTAGACCAGTCGTTATTTTTTATGGCGAATGATCCCGTATTAACAAAAATACTATTTGGTTTTTTATCAAGCGTTGATTTAGATTTATTTACTGAATCATCTGAAATTATAATATTTTTATTAGCACTGTTTGGTTTTATAATATCTTCAAGTAGATTCTTATTGAAATCATTAAAAGTTGCATCGGAATCGAGCCAAAATACATAATCATGATCTTTTTTTTCTAAAACTTTCCATACTGCAAAAACTTTGTCCCATTGTGGTGCTCTATCACTTAAACGATCACGTATAACAATTACTTCATAATTATTTTTAAAAGCATACATATTCATAACTGCTGTAGCATACGAAGCATATGATTTTATTGGGTTATCATACATTGTAACAATTGCTACTTTTTTTTCAGGAGATACTGTTCTTGTATTATATGCTATTTCAAAAATTTCTTGAGGATTTAAATCTTTCTTTTCTTTTGAAATTTGTTTATTCTTAATACGGTTAAAAATTTTTTTTCTTTCTTCAGTGCTTTTTTTCATTAAATGAACGACAAAATTATCACCATTTGTTCGAGCATATGGACTATTAAAAGCGTTCATCGGTAAAACTTCGACTTTTCCTTTACTTAAACAAGACATTTCATCATTTTTTAACATGTCAACAAACTTATCTTGATCTTGGAGTGGAGAGTTTTTTTTAAAAACACCTGCTTCGTCAATCCATTTATTAACAAAAGCTTTAGTCCATTTAGTGTTTTTGAACATCATAGCACCTGTGTTTACAAAATAAGGTTTCATGTTATCTTTTTCATCACTTTTATTTAAACCGTCATGGCAAACAAGTATATCAGCGTTAGGATAAATTTTACTAAAACTTGTTAATTTTATATCGTTTTGATTAAAAGCAGCATCAGCATCAAGCCAAAATATATATTTATCATTATTTTTCTTTAATATATCTCTTGTCATTACAACTTTTTCCCAGTGGGGATCCCAAGTTCCTTTGTCTAAAGTATTCTTAGAGTTCTTTATCCATTTATAACCATGTTTTTTACAATATGCTTCATTTATACTTGATGAAATATCAGCATATTCTTTTACGGCGTCATCTGCAAATGTATATACAATCATTTTAGTATTAGTTTAGAATTTTATTTTAGCTGCTTCAATTGCCTCAACAGGTTTCCCTTTGAAAACAAATTTGCAATTTATTGTACCTAATAGACGATAATGTATATTTTTTAAAACTAGTACTATGTAGTTATTACCTTTAGGTTTTTCAAATCTTATTTGTTCAACACCATCGCTTATTATAACAACGTTAATTCCTGTATATTCTTCAAGTGCAGCTATTGCCATATCATCTCCATAATAAAGTCGTGTCATTATTACTTTCCGTAAATCTTTCAATGTATTTACGTTTTCCATAAAATAATAATCTTTTAATATATCATAATTTTTATCATTTTTAGCAACAAGATATATAGTTTTTAAAGTTTCTAATTTATCTTTGTCCATACTTTCAGATACTTTATACCGAAGCTGTTTAATAGTAGTTTTCACTCCTATACTTTCTAAGGCTTGTTTGAAACAATAAAATAAACAATCACCGTTACCCGGATTTTCAATTACTTGAAATTGGTTTGAATTAAAATTTTTAATTTTTAAATTCTCATTAATACATTTTACTGTTTTTCTTTGTAACTTATTGTAAGTTAAAGCTAAAGCAAATATTCCAGTCATTGCAATAACTAAAAAAACTAAACTTTTATCCATCTATTATAAAAATTAAAAAAGAGAAAATTGAAACAAAAAAAATTATTTTAAATAAAACTTTAATAAATTAAATAGTACAAACTGGACAATCTAAAGCTCCTTGTTTGCCGTAAGAAATAATTACATTCGGACCAACTGGTTTTGTTTCACCAGAAAACTTTAAAATTGGTTCAGGTAATTGCAAAATTCGCAATTTACCTACCTTATTCTTTACTTGATAATCTAGCACTATCATATTTTTAGGTACTTTAGTTAAACTGTGAGCTGTATTTATAAGCTCTTTAACGTGATTATCTGTTAAACCAAAATTACTATTTACCGTGATTTCTCCGGGTGTACCACTATCTGAAGCTTCTAATGCTCCCATTATTTTCACTTTTCTCATTAATACCTGATTCAATTTATTGGTACCAGTTTTAATAACTTGTGGTGCTTTTGAATTATAAATTTCAGATGAAACACATCCTCTAGTTACACAAAAATCATCAGGAACAGACATTAGCTTCATTTTTTCAGATGGTTTTGGAGAATTAGAATTCTTGTCTTTATTATTTTCATCTTTTGGACGCGTAATCATATAAATTACTACAACAGCTATTATAACAAAAATCACAGAAACTGCAACCAATAATTGTTTATCATTTGATTGCTTTGAATTCTTTTCTGATTTTTTTGTCTCAGTTTTTTTTTTCATTTTTATAGTAAACATAGAAATAAATTGTAAAATTAATTATGTTCTTTACTGTGCTTTATTAGGTACATCTTGTATCAAAACGTCTCTATCTGTATAGTAAAATATCATATCATTATATGAAACAGAATCTTCAACCATTGGATAAGTTGAAAGAAATTTACTGGACTTTATTTTCCAATAACATTTCAAGTTTTTATTCACTTGAATTGGATCACCTGTGTTATATAAATTATTGATTAATCTAGCATCTAAATAATCATGATAAATCATCATATTAGAAACAACTATATCACCTAAGTCTCTGACTGTGTGATCATCTAAATAACCGTTAATTATTAAAGGCAAACCGTCATAATCTTTGATTTTACTACCAAGATTAATTTTGCCTTTTCCATTTTCCGTTCTCGGTAAATATTTTCCATTACTTGAAATATCAAATTTAACAGAGAATTTTGATTTAAAATAGCTTGGCTCAGATGAAGATGGAAAGGGAGAAGGAGTATTATTGTTATTTTCTGAAATTTCGACTCTTTTTTCTGGTTTTTCAAACATGTTATAATGTAAACCTAGTAAAACCCATTGACCATTAGCTGGAACACTAAAAGGTTTCGATTTTATTGTTAAATAATTATTTTCGTCTTTGTAAAGTTCAGCTGTGATCGATTGATCTGGATTATAACTTAACTTCCATATTTTCTTTTTTATAACTCCAAGACTACTTTCATTATATCTTGAAGCAATAGTAAAAGAATTACTTTTTGTTCTTAAAATTTTACACCATATTAAGAATGTAAAAAAACTAGAATTTGCCATTAAACCATCTGAATTCATGGCTTGACCATATGCATTTTTACTTGAAAGGTTTACACTACTTAATTCCAAAGGAGAAGGATTATTTACTGGTGTTGCTTCATCAGGTAAAATCGGAAATGGCAAAGTATTTGCACTTGGAAGATAATCGATTACTTTGTTATTAATTATTCTACTATTTTCTTTTTTTCCAGTATCTTCATCTGCACTTTCACTATCATTATCTCTAGTTGCAAAATAAATTGCACCTCCAAGTACTGCTGTTCCAGTTATAGCAGCTAAACCAAGAAGAGTATTATCATTATTTTTATCTTTGCTTTTAACTTTTTTAATTTTTCCCATTGTTCCTTTTTTACTAAAGAAGATATTTTATATAATCGTATATATTTTCTCCATCAGAAATTCTTTTTAATATTTCATTGCTATCTTCTAAATCAAAACCTATTACGAAATGTAAAAAAAATAATAATGTCAAAGAATTTTCATTCTGCATCTCTTTTAAAAATTTGTAACAAACAAAATATTCATATTTTTTAATTCCTTTATTGTAATCCATTGATTTAACAATTTAACATTTAATTTCTTTCTATTTACTTGTATTATTATTTATGCAGAGAGAAAATTTTGTTTATAAAAATAATGAAAATGAAAGCAACACAAACTATAATTTATTATTAGCATTGTCAATCGGTCTTCTTATTATAGCAATAATATATGCTTTTTTTCCATCTGATAAAAACGGTATTGAACTAAGAGAAAAGTCAAAAGAGAAAAAAAGTGTAGACGAAATTACACCTGCAGAAGCAATTACTTTAGGAGAAGTTGTTGAAGGTCCCGATGGAAAACCAACTATAGAAGTTTCCAATCAGGAAGATCCTGAAGGTAAGGACAAAGTCGTAAAAATTCGAGCAGATCCTGATAATGAAATATATTTTGTATCAGCTTCTTTACCTGATAAAAAGAAAGCTGCAAATACATTAGCAGAAGTAAGCAGAAGATCGCAATATTTGTTACAATCTTTAGATGAAATGTTAGATGGTGGTGGACGAACTATTGCAAAAGATGGTACAGATATAACTGACAATATGAGAAGATTAGTGAAAAAACATTATAAAAAAAGGATTCCGTATGCTGAATATCATAATCCTCATGACAAAACTGTAGGAAGCAATTCTGCTAAAGGAGAATTAATAGAAGTTTGTTTAAGAAATAAATACGACACAAATCAATGGAATCCAGTAAATACAATTTTTAGAGTTCAAGTACATGAACTTGCTCATTCTGCTGACAAAGAATTCAGAGAAGACGGCGATCATGGTCCAGTTTTTAATAGACTTATGAATTTCTTACTTCAAACTTCGGAAAATCTTGGTATTTATAATTGTGCTGAATATAAAAAAAGTGGTAGATCGTACTGTGGTTTAACTTTAACTGAAGTAGATACAGATTGTAACTAATATTATTCAAATTATTTTGAAATAAATTATTAAAGCAATCTAAAAAAATAATTGTAAATATATCGTCTTTATTATATATATAAATAAAAACAATGGATTTCTGTGAAAATCCGGGTACAATAATTAGAGCTAGTGAAGCACGAAAATTATCACAAAGAACTGATTATAAAAAAGATATCAATTATAATCTTACGTTTAACAGATTAATGAAAATTATTGAAAATTCAGCAAAACAAGGAAAAGAATATATAGAATTTGAAACACCGTCTTTTGTTCTTGACGGATCTTTAGCTGATCCAATTCTTCTTGCGAGACAGTTAAAAAAACGTCTGACTCAATTAGAATATAATGTCACAAGAGACAACAATAAATTATTAATTTCATGGGAAACTTAAAAAATAAAAACTTAATTTTGTTATCTTTAATATATGTTACTTAAAAGGATTGAAAACATGTTTGTTATGTTCAGTACATTAATAATTGCTAATGCAGCTATAGCTTTAATAGGAATAAAACCAATCCTGCTTAATATAATGGAATTGACAGTTGGAAAAAATGGTCGATTTTTAATTGAAGCGAATTTGAAATTAATACAAAATAAATTTAATAGATTTACTGGTTTTTATGGTTCAGTAAATCAAGTCTTAGCAACACAAGGAAATTTGAGAAAAGATATCACGCGTGAAATAAAACTGACTGAACCAAAAATTGGTTTTTTTAAAACTCAAGCTAAGTATTTATATAATAGTCTTGATATTCCTAATGAAAGTATAATTGAAGTTCAAGGAAGATCTTTATTAGGAGAAGAATACTGTTTTATTTTAAATATTAATAGTGAAATGTATTTACCATTGTCATCGAACTATTGTCCTCATTCAAAGAAAGTAATTAATGCAACCGTCAACTTTGATAATAAAAAATATGATGTAACAAAAATTTGCAGAAAATGGTCAAATTGCGGTTTTCATCTTGAATCTGTAGTGGAATATGTAACTAGAGACTTTTTAAAAGAAAATAATGATATCGTATTAGCAAGTATTAATGCTGGACCAAGTGATCTATTTCAGTTTAAAGTTCTTTATTCGGACTTAGATCAAGATACTTTAATATTTTATAAATAAAAAATTCTTCTATAATATATAAATAAAATTAAAATAATGGATTTTGATATTGGTAATAAAAATGAACATAGATATATTTGTATGGAATGTACTCAACCAATCTATGTTTCTGAAATAGATAAAACACCTTTTATAAATAAAAGTGTAAAACACTTAGAATATTATTGGATTTCAAGATTAAAAAAATTTTTTAATATTTATAAACCAATACAATGGTTTTTATCTATTTCTTTTCCTTTACTTTTAGTACTTTTAATTGGATTTTCAATAAATTACAATACGCGTAAATATGTGAATACATTAATAACATTATTTGTTTTATTTATTCTTTTGATAAATCGTATACCATTAGATTTATTTCCATATTATAATATTAATGCAATAACAAATGGAGGAAACAAATATAAAGGAGCTGGAAGATTAAGTTTAATTGTGGTAATAATAACTTTACTTATAACTTTTTCAATTGAATTGATTCGTACCTATTTCCAAGATGGTTATACATGTTTTACTAAACTTAATGAAAGATCAGACAGAGTAACTAGACAAATTTCCAGCACTATTTTAATTGTTGTTCCACTTTTGTATATAATTTATATAACTGTTACAGATACTTATACTATGGCCAATTCACCATTAAATCCTTACCACATTAGAAAAAATGGTAAAACAACTTTAAAAGAAGTTGAAGATTATATGAAAGGTTTACCAAATACAAATTTAGAATCAAAAAGAATGAAACAAATTTGGTTTAACAGAAAAAAAATAATGAAAAATACATATAATTAATAAAATATAAACTATTCTTGAAATAAAAGAGCTATGACTGAAATTGATAATATAAATAAAAGATTAGAACAAATAGAAATTAAATTAGATAATATTTTAAATTTGTTAAAGGAAATGAAAATTGGTACTGGAAAAATGGAAAATCATATTGATTTTGTAGAAAATATTTACGATAAAGTAAAATTACCTTTTCATTTTGCTATGAAATCTATTTCTTCATTTTCTAATTTACCACTTCAAATTGAAGATGATTTAACAAGTGATTAAAAACAAATTATTTTAAATTTTATTATTTTCTAAAATATAATAATAATGATGAAAGTTAAAAACAGAAAAAATACAGTAACTTTGAAAAAAAAATTAGAAAACAATAAAAAAACAAATAAAGTAGTTGAAAAGAGTATAATAGGTTATGAATATAGTATTTACTTAGCAAAACTTTATCGTTATAGACAGAATATTCTTATTTATCTTGTTGCTATTAGCTTATCTATTGTTTTTGGATATGAAATATTTAGATATACTGATAAGAAAAAAAGAAATCAAAATCAAGGAAATGATGAAACAAATGAGAAAAATTCTACACGTCCTATTGTTAATCCTATAATAACAGTTCCTCCTAAAAATGACAAGGAAAATGATAACGACAATGAAGATACCGAACCTTCAATTATCACTGCAATTTTAAGTTTACTTGCTTTACTTCCTCCAATTTTGAATGGTGGTTTAGAAATATTACGAAATTCACTTGGTAGTATTATTCAATATGCTTTGATTAATTATGGTTTTCCTATATTTTCAATATTAGCAATACTTGGTTTCGCTTTGACTGTTTTAATAAACGCAACAATAAAGAATATTCCATCTCAACCAGCAGTGTTAGCAATATTAGGTGGTTTATCATCGATTGTTATACTACTTTATTTATTTAAAAAATTCGGAAACAGATTGTTCTTAAAAGGTGTTCAAATTATAGGTAATGAAGGCGACAACGAGGTTATTAATCTTAATTATATTGAGTCTGTTTCTAAAGGTATTAAAGATTTGAGAGTATCATATGAAGGAGAAAATAATAAGAATTTTACTGAATTAATTGCTTCAAACATTCGTGATTTTGATTTATATGTAAAAATGACCGATAAAGAAAAACGTTTTAAACCTAAAAATGAAGCACTGATTCAAGTTAACACTGAGAGAGATATAAATTTTCAACTTACTAAAGGAATTATAGAAACATTAAAAATTAAATCAGCAGAAACAAAAAATGTTATTGGTAATACTCTCATGCAAGTTAGTGAAACTTTAAAAAATCAAGGTATTACAAATATATCACCTGAAACAATGGAGGTATTGACTGATTATATGAAAAAAACAACCGGTTTAGAAGATATTTCCATAAAAAAAGTTAAAGCATTTATTTTTCTTGGAAGTGAAATAAATTCACTGAAAGAAAAAATAAACAAATTAAATGATAAAGAAAAGCAAAAATTACTTGCTAATTCAGATATTAAAGGATTATTAAAAAATATTGAAGAAGATAATTCTATAACTTCAGATTTAAAACGAGATATAATAGAATCAATTAATACCAAATTAATTGACCAATCATTAAAAGAACTGAATAAATCTAATTCAGCTATGATAGATATTAATTTTCAAGAACTAGCATCAAAATTAACTCTTACAACTACTACAATGGAAAAAATATTTTCAAATGTAAAAGAAAGATTACCCGAAAAAGAATCAGTAGAAATAGTAAAAAATTTTTTAAATGAAAGTTTTAATGTTACTTTAGACAAAGGAGAAACAGCGAAAGAAGCAGTAAAAGATAACTTTAAAAAAGCAGTGGATAAAGCAACAAAGGCTTTATCAAAATATGAAGCTTCTGAAGAACCAAGAGAAAACATATATCTTATTTCAGAACAACTTTCTTCAGTTGGGAGACAATTTGCATCTTTAGGAAATAATATTTTGAAATCTATAAAAACATATAACGAATCTTCAGGTGATTTAGAGAGATATAATCTTGCAGCTGGTTTAGTTAAAAAACACTATAATCAGCTAATTAAATTATATGGTAAAGAAGAAGTTGAAGAAAAAATAGGAACAATCGGTTTATTTGGTAATTTTAATATTTCACCTTACTTGCCTCAAAATTCACAATTCGATAGACCAAGTCTTGATGTTTTCAAAGCTTTATTTTTTCAATCTGAAACCGAAATTAATTTTGAAAAATTAGACACTGATGTAGAAGGTATTGAAAACTCTGATTATAACTTTCAATTTAATCAAATTAAAGATGGTACAATATTATGGGGGGAAACTCCATTGGGATTAAGAACTAGTTTCGATTATCCAATGCGAACTCAAAAAGAGCAAGCTGCTTTTATAAGGGATATGAATGGAAAATTATGGGAAGAAATAAGTGATATAAGAGAAATAAGTGATAAAAGAGATAACTATCAAGGAGAAAAAACTAGCAAAAAAACTAGGAGTTTAGAACGAGACATTTTTGAAGAAAAAGAAGAACTTGATAAATCTTTTATTGACTCGCTTGACAATAATTATGAGAAATTACAAGAAATATATCCAAAAACTATTTTAGAAAAATATATTGGTACTAGAAACTGGTGGAGTAATAAATTTTCTGTTGCTGAACCAGTAAAAATTAAAAAGAATTCAAAAGAATCTATATATGAATTTATCAAAAAACCATTTACTTTTAAAGAAATAACAAATAAAGTAAATGATCACATTTTAAATTCGTCTAAATTGGATATTGAAAAATATGAAAAAAGATTAAAAGAACTAAGAATATGGTCAGAAATTTCTAGAGATTATGAAAAATTTAGAAGAGAGAAGTTGAAAAGAAAAGATATGAAAGATGAATATTCGGATTGGGGAAATATAGAAAATATAGATTGGAATTGGTATGATAAAAAAAAAAGAAAAGTAATATCGGATTAAAACTTAAACAAAATTATTAAAAAAAATATCTTTATTATTTATAGATTTAAAATACCTAGTTAAAAAATGACAAACTACGATATCAAATCTTCATTCGGATACTTTCCGTTATTCTCTGGTTTTTCAAAATCAGCTTTAAATCCCGCCCAAACTGGATCAACAACTAAAACTAGTCCTGTAGTTGCTGCTGCTGCGGGATCATACGCTATCTCAGCAGAAACATTAGTTGGCGGTTACTTATCATACGATCCATCAGGTGGTGCTGCAAATGCTACACTTCCTACAGCAGCAGATGTAATTGCTATGATCGGTAATTCTCCTTATACTTCATTTAGATTTATCATTGAAAATACAGCTGATGATAATGAAACTATTACTTTAACAAACGGAGGTGACACCAAAAACAACTTAGTCGGCACAATGACAATAGCTCAAGACAGAGCAAGAGAGTTCGTTATTTATGTAAAAGATGACGACGAACTAACTATTACAACTACTGGAACTTATAATCCTACTTAAAAAACTTATCTTTAAAAAAGAAATATTTTTATTTTCGTTTGAAAATTTTTTATTTTTATTTCTTAAATTTTTATTAAATTGCAACTAGATTCACGTCTTCTTACTTATATATATATAATATAATATAATAGGGAGGACGTGAATCTAGTTGTAGTAATTAAAAAAATAATTAAATAATTTCAAAATTAATTTCTATATATAATATTATATCATCCTAAATAGGACAAGCAAAAATGGCATCAACTACAGTAAAATCAAACTTTGGTTATAATCCAGAATATTCAGGTGTGACAGAAAATGGTTTACTACCGCTTTCTTGGTCACCCGTTAAAATTGTTACAACAACAACAGCAGCAGGTGGTTCCGATATTACTTTAACTGCAAATCAAGTTGCAGGCGGATTAATAATACTTGATCCTCAAGGCGCAATTACTGCTACAATGCCTACAGCAGAAGAATTATATAAAGAGCTTGGTTCTTCAATTGGAAAAACAGTAACAGTATGGATTAAAAATGCAGCTGATGGTTCAGAAATTATTTCTGTCGCAGCTGGTACGGGAATTACTGTTAAAGGTACTGTAACAATTGTTCAAAACCATTTAAGAGGATTTAAAGTTGTAATTACTTCTCCAACTACAGCGACTGCTTATAATCTTGGAGCACATACTTTTTAAATTATTTATTAAATATCATTATTCAATATATCAAAATTAATTTCTATATATACTATTATAATCATCCATAAAAGGACTAGCATAAATGACTTATTCAAATAACTCTTCTGAAATGGGATATTTTCCTGAATATGCTGCCGTTACCGAAAACGGTTTGAACCCTGTAGATTCAGTTTCTACTGGCAACAATAAAATTACTACACTTTCAGGTGCATTAACTTTAACAGCAGGAGATCTTTTATCCGGTTTAATCGTTCATGATCCAGCTGGTGGAGCGATTAACTCAACTTTGCCAACTGCTGCAGATTTAATTAAAGCTATGAGATCCTCAGCTGGAACTGGTTTTTATGTTTCCTATAAAAACGATGCAGATGCGAATGAAGTAATTACTATTTTAACTAATACTGGTATGACTTTACATGGTACATTCACAATAGCCCAAAACACAACTCGTAATCTTTTAATTATACAAAGAAATGATACTGAAGTTGATGTTTATTCTTTAGGACAAATAGCTCATTAAAATAATCAATAATTAACTCGTATATAATAATATTATTTATTTAAAAATTTTTTATAATAATGCTTGAAATGAAGCATAATCTGGCTTAAAAATAATTGAACGTGTTGATTTTATAAAGCCGACTTCTTGTGCGAATCTTAACATAGAATCAATATTTAAAAATGCAAACACTTCAGTATATAGCTGTAGTAATGGAGTAGGAAAGGTGATAACTCTAGATTCTAATTTACCATTATTTTGCTGTGCAAATTCATTAACTCGATCACATAATTCATTTGTTAAAGTTCCTTGATTTGATTGATTCGTGTAAGTAATTTCACATTTATAAACACCAGCTACAAGAAGACCTTCTGTGGTCATAGTAATTGTAAAAGTTCTTGTAGCCATTATTTATATTTATTATATATATATAAGAAAAGAAAATGCCTTTACCTTTTTCACAAAGAGAAGATTACACAAGAATTAATAGAATTTTTGTAGATTCTTCTGAAAGAAGTGAAGGAACAGTTAGTAATTACAGATATGACTTAAAGGACGAAATTCAAGAAGTAGTTGGTATTGAGTTAACTGGTTATGCAATTCCAACTACGTTAACACCTACTTTTGTTCCAAATTTAAATGATCAATTCAGATTTGAACTAAAAAGAGGATTATATACATTTACTACAACAGCAACATTTCCATCTAAATCATATACTTATGAAAATGTTGAAAATCCATATTTAAGCTATATTATAACTTTAAAGCAAATTATGACAGACGCCGTTTTTAATGATCCCGTTTTCGGTAATAATGGAACTCATCCTGTAACTTTTACAGTATTTGCTGATCCTGAGACAAGAACACATATAACTGCTAGTGGTAATGGTTTAACTAGTTTCAGATTTTTATTCTTGAATTTAGAAAATAGTGCTCATATTGCGATGGGATTTGATAAGATTGATACTTCTAACAACGTCACTCTGACTCAAATATCACCGAGAAAAGTTTCCCTTGATCCATTTCCTAGATTAGATATTTTCGTGAAGGAGTTTCCTGAATTTTCTCCAGTTGATGTAGTTTATAATCCAAGTGCTTCCTATTATGGTACTACAAGAAACGATACTAATGTAACAAGAATGCGATTATTGTCATCAAAACCTTTAAAAAAATTAAAATGGCTTAATATATCTCTAAAAATAAAAGGAATACCTATAGTTGATCAACCTGATAATGAGCATAGTTTAGCTTTTACAATATTAAGCATTGCAAACGAAGAAAAAGTACCAAATTGGGCTAAGTTACAAAGTTTAGCGCTATAAATATCTAGTATATAATTATTAAAATCACTTAAATGAATTTTTTAAAATTTATTTTATATATCACAGTTTTTATAAATATTAATGCAACAAAAGAAATATATACATTTGATTTATATAAAAATGGAACTTGTCCAGATATAATTAAAGGAGGAGAAACGATTATAGGTTTTAAAAAATGTTATAAAATTATTGATGAAATAGTAACTTTTCAAAATGATAAAAAAATAAAATTTAAAAAAGAAAAAGATTCATTAATTACAAATTTTGCAGCTTCATGGGGCTTAGATCGAATTAATCAAAAGGATTTACCTTTAATTAGAGAACCTTTTATAAATCCTTATACTGGTAAAGGAGTTAAAATTTATATTATTGATACAGGTATATATTCAATGCATAATGGTTTTAATGGTCGTGCCCAATCTAAATTTAATTTTATCGAAAATGAAAAAAATACAGATTTAAACGGTCATGGAACTCATTGTGCTGGTACTGCTGCTGGTAATATTTATGGTATTGCTAAAGAAGCAAATATAATTGGAGTAAAAGTACTTAATAAAAGAGGAGGAGGAACTGTTGCTGGTGTTATTAAAGGAATCAATGCTGCAATAAATGACAGTAAAAATACTGTAGCTGTTTTATCATTAAGTCTGGGTGGTTCTAAAAGCGAAGCTCTAAACACTGCCGTTAATGATGCTAGTAATGCAAATAATATTGTGGTCGTTGCTGCCGGTAATAGCAATAATAATGCGTGTAATTTTTCGCCCGCTAGCACAGGGGGTAAAGCAAAAAACAAAAATTCCGTTATTACAGTAATGTCATCAACTATAATTGATACTAGGTCATCATTTTCAAATTATGGAAAATGTACTGATATTATTGCCCCTGGAAGTTCTATAACTTCTTATTGGATTGGTTCTAGAACTGCGATTAAAACTCTATCAGGAACTTCAATGGCTACACCTCATGTAGCAGGAGTTGCAGCATTATTATTACAAAAAACAAATATGAATAAAGTTCAAACTATGAAAGAACTATTTGATCTTGCTGTAGAAAAAAAAATTTTTAATGTGCCTTCATCTTCCCCTAATTTATTATTACAAGTACCGAAAAAGTCTACAGTAAAACCTACTCTATCACCAACTAAAGTACCAACAAAATATATATGTTCTAACACAATAAAAATAAAATGAAATCGTATTAGTATTAGTCTACTAATTCAATTTATCCTAAACCTCTTTCAAAAAAGTTTCTTTCTCTTCTAGTGTTTGGATAGTCACCAGTCTCAGAATAAAGTAATCTATCTTGTTCTGACATTTCTTTTTCTTTTTTTGGGTCATAAGTTGGTACTACTAACTTTTGAAGTTTTTCAAGCCAACTTTCATTTGATTCATTTGATTCATCAATAGCTTCTCCTCCTTCATTTTTTTCTCTTTCTTCGTTTTCATCTTTTTCGGCTTCTTTTTTTTCAGTTATTATCTTTCTTCTTTTAAAAAATACTAAAATAAAATTACCTATTATTAATAAAATTGCTAAGACAATTAAAAGAATCGCAATTATTCCAAATGTTCTATTTCGACTTGAATTAGGATTCTTTTCAATTTTTTCAATAGGTGATGGAGATGAACTATTATCTTTTAAATTTCCATTATTTTTATCATTATCATTATTATTATTATTATTTTCATCCTTTTTATTATTTTCTTGTTCCGCTTCATTTCCTATAGCTCTTCCTGCCATGAAAAGACCGAAACCAAATAAAATAAAAAAAATGAATCTGTTACGCCATTTGTTTTTCTTTTTTTTTGGTTCTTTTTCTTCTTCCTCTTTTTTTTCTTCTTCTTCCTCTTTATCCTTTTTATTATCCTTATCATCATTATTTTCCATTTTACTGGAATCAGATAATTGATTTTTATTATTTTCAGATCTTATATTAGCTACCAGATCATCTCCTAATAATGAAGATGTACGATTTGAAGTTACTGGTTTTAAAATTTTCTTTCTGACATTCTTTTTCTTATTAGCTTTCTTTTTCTTTTTTTTAGAATTAGGTTTTACTTTTATAACAACTTTTTCAGTAACCATATTGTTGTTTAATTGAATATACTATTTTTATTTTAAATTTAGTGTTGTAATTTTGCATGAAAGAAGTTGTTTTTAGATTTTTAATTGTAAACAGATTTTTGATATTGTGTTACTAGAACTTTATTTGAAATTATATCTTGACCTTTTATTTCAGCTGGTTTGTATAGACCATTAATACCCGGTTTATGAACTGTAACTTTTTGTTTAAAAAAAGAAGGTTGATTTGATTCAGCTACAAGATTTACAGCCGAGATAACAAGCTTTTTATTTGGAAATATTTTTCTTAACTTATCAAGCAATTTATTCATATCATCTAAATCAATTTTTCTTTTTAAATAGAACTCTACATCATCATTTTCATAGAAATATGCAGTATTTATTGCAGTGAATAACTGGTTCTTTTTTACGAAACTATTAAATTCATCAACTTTATTTCCATCTAACTTTATAGGTGGTTCTATTGAAGTAAAACTTCTATTCGAAATAATTGGTTTATCAAGAACAATTTCACTATAACTTACATAAAGAGCAGTTATTAAAGAAATGGCGGTTATTGCAATAGCAACATTTCTTATAATTATTAATGTTTTAGTTTCTGATAAATCTTTTTTCTTAGAATTATTCGAGGCTTTCTTTTTAGAATTATCTTTGGTTCTATCAGTTTTTATTTTTTCATTATCTCTTTTAAAAACTTTTGAAGCATCACTTTTTACTGGAGTAGGCTTAATTTTTTCATTTGTAACTTCCAACTGTTTTAAACTATCTGGGTTTCTATAAGTAAAAGCAAACGATATTATACCTACTATAATTAGAATTACTATTATTACTAATATCACTAGGACAGGAGTGTTTTCTTTTAACAAACTGAAAAATTCATTTGTATTACTGATATTCTTTGTACCACCACCTATACTGGTAGTATTATCTTCTTCTTCATCATTATCATCTCCGTTATCACCGTTATCACCTCCATCACCTCCATCACCATCTTTTGGATCGGGTCCACCACATTCAACACTACAAATCTGTGTAAAATCACCTAATATACTTCTATCAATATTTTCAAGATCAATACTATTTATACAAATACATACGTTACACTTCTCTGATATTTTTCTATTAACATCTTTTATAAATATTGTATTATTTGAATTTTGACAATACCTCCACCAACACGAGTACGGTTGATTGGCAAAACTTGCCAGACCTTCCATTTCTTGGTAAGCAGGATCATCATCAGGAAAAGTACAACGATTTGCTATAAGATTAGGATAATAAGATGACATTAAAGTAAAAGCAGTTTCCTTTTGAGGTTTATTGTTTGCGTCTAAATTAGCTAAAAAAGATGTACAAGTATCTAGATATTGAGACTGTCCACTTTCACCAGCAGGAAAACAAGTATTAATTTTTGCTCTTGTTACAGGATCATCTTTACAAATATCTGATGTTTTAGGTAAAAAACAAAATAAAGATTCTATTGGATCTCTTATGTCAATTTGAAAAGAGAAACATTTACTAGTATCAACTTGACCATTTTGCAAAGGACCGACTGCGCTTTCAATTTTAGAGTCTAATGCAAATGAATCATTATTATTATATATACTGGTTTGTCTGAGTGCTGCAAGACCAGTACTAATAATAGATTGACAAGTTAGATTAAATAACAAAATTGCAGGCGTTAAATCATTTTTATTATTAATCCCAGCTGCTTTAGTAATTACAGTAACATAAATTATATTAGGATTATCCGTAATATTGTTATCACTTTTTAAGTTATCCCAATTATTGCAAGCAACTGTATAGTTTGAATCTCTACCGAAACAAGGTCGAAGGGCATCCCTTTCACATTCCCAATGATATCTATACGGAGGTACAGCTCTACAAACTGTGTCAAAACTTTGTCCTCTACAAGACGTGTAGCCACGACATTTTTCTCCGTTTTTTTCCCAGTCAGTAATACCAAAGTCGTCTTTAGGAAAACCATTTTGACAAGCAAAGTCGGCAGATACGAAGCAATCTTCAGTGAAGGCCCGTTCTTTAACTAAAATATCTAATTTTTTTTCTCCAAAGTAACAATTATGTCTTTGTAATGCTGATTTTGCAGTTCTGCAGATTGATATCAGATCTTTTAAATCAGCTTTTGTCGGATTTAAATTACAATCATTTTTTAAATAGCAACTGAATATAGAATCATAGATTAAATCTTTATCTTTTAAACTGTAAAAAGCATGACCGCTAATTGGTTCACAAATGCCTCTTGTTATTACATATTTTGCTGGAGGCAAATCAACAGGTCCTTTGATCACATTATCAAAAAAATATGGTGAAGCGCTCATTTTCTTTACGATTAATTTATAGATAAATATAAATTATATTATATTTTTTATTTAGAAATATTTTTAAAATGAGTTAATAATGAAATAAGAAATATATAATTATCTATTAAATAAAGTATATTAATATTGATGAATCCAGAACAAAACGATATTCTAGCTGCAAGAACTAGACAAGCAATGTCTATGACAAATAGTTCAGTACCTATGGGTTCTCAACCAATAAGACGTCATCCAAACCATGGACCTAATATTCCAACTCCTGGAATAAGACCTATACCAAGACCTACACCGCCCGTCGTTAAACCAGTTTCTAGAATTACAGGTGACGGCACTAAAATACCTCCATTAATGGACCCTGCTAACATTTATCAAAATAACCGTGAAAATCAAAATGGTTCTTCTGATAAAACTGATAGTGACCCATTATTAAGTGTACAAATGACATTAGTACTTCTGCTTTTTATAATTTTGGCTTCCAGTGTATTCGTCATACCTCAAGCTTATCGATTCTTCTGGTTAATTATAGTAGGACTTTCAGCTTTAATGATGATGGGTTTTAAATTATACAGTTGTTTACATGAATCTTCTTTAGACCAAGATTCAAAACCAGAAGATAGAAAAAAACTAAATGATTTTGCTGGAGCTGTTCTTTATGGACTTTTTATACTCTTTACTGTTGTTATGACTTGTATACTTCTAGTATTAGGATGGAAAGTTTATGGTCAAGTAAATTCACGTTCCAATCTACTTTCAAACACTGAACCTGTTACGGATAGCGAACAAATTGTTATGGAAACTAGTATTCAGAACGATATAGTAAATAAGAGACGTAAAAAAAATAAAAGGTTAAGAGATATGTATATGTAACATACTTTTTAAGTTTATTTTTTTTCTCTGTAAGAAAGTACATAAAACATATAAAAATGAAAAAATCTTCAACTTGTACTTGCCCTATGAAAAAAAACATGAGAAAATCTTCCGGTAAAAAAAGACCTTTAAATGCTTACATGAAAAAACTAATGCAAGCTCGTAAATCTGGTGCAAAATCATTTAAATATAATGATAAAACATACGTTAAGTCAAAAACTAAAACTGGATTGATAATTTATAAATCTAAAAAATAACTCTAACTAAATACTTTTATTAAACCGAATACACTCAAAATTATAATAACTAACATAAGAAATAATAACAAGATTTTATCAAATTGTGAAGTATTCTTAAAGTAATAAAATTTTTTTTTTCTTTCAGCATTTATTGTTACAAATAAAACGGTTAATAAAGTAGCAACTCCAACTAAAATTAAACCGTCTTGATCCTTACTTGTAGTAGGTGCCATTTAATATATAATTAGAAAAAATAATTAATTACATGGAAAAATTAAAAAAGTTAATGATATAACACCAAATGAAACTAATCCTCCGACAACGAATCCTGTAGTATAGTCACGGCTTCTGCTAGTTCCGGTCTCAGAAGTCTCTGACATTCTTTCATTGAAGCCCATTTGAAATTGGTATGTTCCTTCGAAAGGATCACAGATTTCTCTCTCTTTAGGAAAAAGAAAAACAGTTTCACTCGTTTGATCCCATCCTTTACCTTTTTCGTCTTCTGATTCAGTTTGTATGCGATTTCGACAGGCTGCACTTCTTCCATTTGTAACAAGTCCTGCGAAATCCCAGTCTCTTCCAATGTCTCTCTTAGTGCACAAACTAGCGGATTCTCGTTTTTTTCTATGTGTCCCTTCGGAAATGACCAATGATTCCCCCATCGAGCTAGGAGTATCAGATATAGGTTTTTTCCCGTCCGAGTTTTCTTCCTTATTACTGTTCCAGAACCATGCAAAACTTGACTTGTTTGTTCTTGTTTCACTTCTGTCTCTGACTTCATCATTCATTTTCTAAATATAAGCATCTAGAAAAAATAAACAGTTTCTTTTTTTAAGTGTTATATATTATGAACATTATGAATTTGGAACAAAGAAATTGTTTATTAAGATTCTCAAGTTTCGTTGGAGACTACAGAACAGTAAAATGTTTATTATACGATACTGATTGGAACCAAAACTATATAAATGAATCATTGAAACTTGCAAGTATTCATGGACATATTAAAACTGTTGAAGAAATATTAAAGGATAAAAGAGCAGATTTAAACTTTGAAGATGGTATTTGTTTGTCCTCAGCAGCATTACAGAATCACGATGTTGTAGTATCTCTTTTACTTGAAGCTGGTGCAAGAGTTACAGATGCAGTTTCCGTTGCTATATGGAATATTCATCAGGATCAAGTAAATACATTTAAAGAAATTTGGTTTTATGATAATTCTATAGCAAATACAACTTTTCTTTACAATGCAATAAGAATTAAAGCTTATTCTTGTATAGATTTTATAATTTTAAATTTCTCCGGTAAAAAAGATACTTCTATAATTGATTTATGTTTAGATTTAAACTGGACTGATGCCTTAATTGTAAGACTTATTAAAGAAGGTTTTCCATGTTCAGGAAAAGCATTAAAACTAAGCAAAAATAGAGAAAAAATATCAAAATTAGTCAGAAATAGTAATGTAAAAAGGAGATGGATGCAAGTAAAATCAGTTTTTTTACTAACTAGTTTTTGGAGAAACTTTTGCTATGATTATTATTATCCTGGTAATAGTAATTTTCCTCCTGGTAAAGGATTTTTAAAAGCTCAGAAGGAATTCAATAATAATTCGAATTAAGTTTTTATAAGATTATAAGATTATCTTCGCATTTTAAGCTTTTAGCACCACAGCTTTTAATATCTTGAACTTCTTTTCTTCTACTAGGATCAGAAGTGTTATTGTAAGAACTACAATCAGATTTACAGTCAATATAAGTATTAAGTCCATTAGGTACATTACAACAATAACAAGGTTGAAAAGGACATTTTAAATAAATTCCGTCTTCATTTACACTATCACCAATTTTATTTTTCTCATCACCATCCTTTTTTCTTAATAACAGAATCAAAACTATAACTAAAATTATAATTATAAACGGAATTCCTATTTTTATTAATTTATTCATGTTTTAAAATAAAAAAAATATATTTTATATATGTTCCAATTAATTTTCGCTTTTTATTTTTATTAAGCTTCACTATCAAAACTTTCAATACTTCCTAAACTTTCATTGTCATTATCACTTATTTCAGAAGCTATTTTTACTGCAAGAGCAATATTTTGATCAACAGGAACTTGTTCCCTAGATTTTCTATAAGCTTCTTTCATAAAGTATAAATTTTTACTGAATTTTGAACCGTTTCCTTTATAACGATTATCTTTTATAATTATATCTTTTTTCATATTTTTCCTTTTTTCTTTTAAGTATAAATCTTTGTAATTAGTAATTTTCTCTTTTTGAATTTTTTTTTCTTGGTTAATATTTTCTTTTTCTTCAGTAGGTTCATTTTCTTCAGTAGTTTCATTTTCTTCAGTAGGTTCATTTTCTTCAGGCATATCGTAAATATCAATTACTTTGGTTACATTATCGTTCATATCTAATTCATTTTCTTTTTCTTGAAGTTTTTTTATTAATTTATCTTCATCTTCTTTTATTCTTTTCTTTGTATCAAAAAACATTGCTAGACTTAAGCCTAAACCAGCTACACCTAACATTAAAATCGGAGTATTACTAGGCATTATTAATTTTTATTTATATATTAGAAAAGAAACCTTTCTTAGGTTTTTATTTTTTGTTAAAAATTTAGATTTATAATAAAAATATATTGATAAAATTTAATTTGTATATAAAAGAGAATAAATTGCATTAGCAGTTTCTCTATAAACTACTCTTGCTTCAAATAATTCACCTTTTTCATCTATATTTGGAAGTTTATGAAGTTCATTCTTAGATACGTAACCTACTAACTTCAATTCATTATCTCCTTTGATATATCCATAAACTTGAACAGCTTTTGAATCATATTTATTATTTGGTTCAGGTTTTAAAAAGAAACTTTTTAATTCTAAAACATCTTTTGTTTCAATATTATGATATTTCATACCAACAATAATAATTGAAAAGTAAGTAACAGGTTTGGTATTGTTTAAGGAGTGTATTGAGGCCATCCTTGATGATTTTTTTGTATGTCAAGTATATCTCTTAGAAAATTTAAATGATCAATTGAAAGTTCGGAAAGCCAGTTTCCGTTAGTATAAAGCCACTCTTCAATAAATACTTTTCTTGTACTAGAAAAAAACTCTTGTTTATCTTGTTTGTATTTCTTTATTGTCTCTCTCAGTTCTAGCAATTCTTCACTTTCTTCTATTTCTTCTTCTTCTTCTTCTTCTTCTGCGTAATCTTCGTCCGATAATTCTTCTTCAGAAGATGTTAATTCCTCTTCAGAATTTAAAGGTACTTTTTCGACAGCGGAGTCTAAATTTTTAGAACTAATTAGGGTTTTGGAATTTTCATCTAAATCATAAATATTATTTTCTGTTGCTTCTGAAACTACATCACTTTTTACGGTTTCATTATCAGAAGATATATCATTCTTAGTTTTTGCTTCTGATTGAACTTGCCAAAACATTTTATTTATTTGTTTGTTAAATAACCTAGAAAAAATAAAACAGGTTGTTTTTATGTCTTTAAATTACAAAGAACCAATATGACAGTTTATAAACGTGAGTTTTTCGAAGATCTTTTACAAAAAAAGTATAATAATAAAAGCTTAAAATTAAATGTCAGAAAAGATAAAATGATTTTTGATGAAATAAAAGATGAATACACTTTAGTTGTTTTTAGACCTAGTTTTTCGGTTTATTTTAAAAGAAATTTACCATTTAGTAAAATACTTGTTCCATGTCAAAGATTTGAAAAATCTCCTTGGTGTTGTTGTATTTTGAAAAAATCTTGTTTAAATTTTACTGGTACACCAGAGCTTGAAGTATTAGGAAAAAGAGATTCTCCATTTGATTATGAAAAACTAAAAATAAAAGCTTCAAAAGATTATGAAATTATGAAAAATATGGAAGAATGTAAAAATTATGAACACAGAAAAAGAAGAAATGAAAATGCTGCTTTTCAAGCGGGTAGATCTGATTTAACAACACAAGTTATAAAAACTCCAGAAAAATTATTGAATAGACTAAATAAGACTTTTAAATTTGACCACGATCCATGCCCAATTAAACCGGATTATGATTGTATGAAAAGCAAATGGAAAGGTAAGATGAATTATGTTAATCCGCCTTTTAAACATTCAGGTGCCTTTGCTTTAAGAGCTTTCGAACAAAGTATGAAATATAGTTCAAAAACAGTATTAATTGTTCCTGTGTCTGGTATGTTAACTCGATGGTTTCAAGAATTGGTAAATTCTGGAGGACTTCATGCTATTGTATTTTTAAGAGATGGAATATCATTTGATGGTTACAAAAGAAAAGTACCATTCTGTCTTAATTTACTTTTAATAGGTCCCAAAAAAACAGGAAATGCTAAAATATATTTCTGGGATATAATAGGAGAAGATATGAAAAGACAAATACCAACTACTCATGATGATTATCCTCTGCCATTGAAAGATATTGGTTGGTAATAAATACTATTAACTTTTTTCTTGTATAATTGAAAAGTAAGTAAAATGAATTTAGCTTGGACAACAGACTCAATAAAATTTAAGAGTTCGGGAAGTGTTTCTTCAAAAATAAAAGGTACTGCAAATAATATTATTACAGTGTCTGGAACATCAGAATCTACTCGAGCTACAATAAGAAATGTTGCTGAACCAAGTGATAATACTGATGCAGCTACAAAGTTTTACGTTGATAATAACTCAGGTGCAGGAAACGCGGTATTAACTACTAGCGTAGAACAAACGAAATCAGGAATTTTAAATTTATCAAATAATGAAGAAGCAAGTAGTACTGCTACAGGGGCTTTAAGATTAACAGCTGGTGGACTTGGTGTGGATGGAAATGGTCACTTTGGGGGAAGCGTTTATGCTACTGAATATTTAACGACTTCAGATGTAATGCGAAAAAAAGATATTTCTCATATAGAAAATCCTTTAAGTAAAATTGGAATGATTAAACCAGCTGAATATAAATTGATAAGTGATAACTCAAATAGGAAAATTTATGGTTTATTAGCACAACAATTAGAAGAAGCTGGATTAGAAAATACTGTAGTCAACGGTAGTAATCATAAAAGTGTTGATTATAACTCAATAATAGGACTTTTAGTTGGAGCTATAAATGAATTAAAAAATGAAGTTGAAGAACTTAAAAAATCTAATTAAAATCTTTCTTATAATTTAAAAAATAATGTCAGAGATTTCTCAATTTATTTTTGCAATTTCTCCTAAAATTTTAAGTTTAGGATTTGTTTTGCTGTTGTTATATCAAGTTACAACAAATGTACCAATTTGGGCAATTTTTGTAATTTTATTTCTTTATGTACTTTTTACTGATCCAGTTTTTGAAAATAAAGAAAATAATTGTATATTAAAAACAACTGAATCAGTTTGCAAGGAATTTTTTTCAGGAAATACTTCATGTTCAAATTTAATTGATTTATTTGAGAAAGACGCTGAATGGGAAGAATATAAATCTGCATTTTGTAATACAAATATATCAGACCCAAATCGTTTGTTAAATGGTTATTCAAATGATTATTTTTTCCGTTGTCCAGATGAAATTCTAGAAATTCGAGAAAAAATAAATACTTTCTCTAAAAATGATTGTAAAAATGTAGAAAATGATTTTGATGAAAACCTTTATCTTCCTTTTTTTCCATCTTATTATTTAATAATTTCAGGAATTTTCGGTATTGGAACAAGTTTATATTTGATTATAAATAGAAAAGAATTAAAATAAAAATATAGAGTTTCTATTATTGAAAACATTAACTTTTAGATGGTTTTGTATGTTGAAAAAGAACAGCAATACAACTGGAAATTTTATATTAAAACTTTATTAATTGGTATTGGAGGAATTTCTGTTTGGAGATCTTTATGGCTACTTCAAGATGTAATTTTTTTTCCTGATGATAATATAAAAAGCGCTATGACTTCCCTTATATTTGGTTTTGTAATTTTTATTATAACTAAAGAAATAAGACTTTAATTAAATTTATTTATAATTTTAATTTTAATTTTAAAAAATCTACTTTATTTTTTTCTGTATTGAGCTGGTTTAGGTGGTAATTTCGGCCGGTAAGCCGGAGGGGGAGTTCCTTTTTTAACAGTTACTACTTTTCTTGGAATAACAGGAGTGTTTGAAACAGGTGCGGTGTAACTGATATCATTTCCACTAGCTAAGGGAAGTTTTCCTAATATTCCTTGATCTTTTGGTGTACCTTTAATTTTATTATAAAAAACAAACATTAGTAAAGTTGCTCCTAATATTAAAGCTACATAAGCAATCCATGGTGGCATACTGTCTTTAAAAGTAGTTAAAACAATAACACCAAAAGCGATAGAAGCTAAAGATAAGAAAACAGCAAAAATAAATAAAAACCTGTACTTTTGAGAAAACTCATCTGCAAAGGCTTGGCTATTATCAATTTGTTGGACACTAAGAGGTAAAGATGGTAATTTACGAGTAAAAGCCCAAACTATTATTCCAATTATTAAAAGTAATAAGAGACCATACACAACTAACGTTACAATAGGAAGAATCTTTCTATATTTATCATAATCTTTAATATCAGTAAGCTGTCTTTTACAATCAGCTTCTTTTGCTTTTTCAACTTGTTCGTCTGAGAGAAAATTAGGATCTTGACACCCAGTAAAATCATTTTTACACGCCTTTACTTCATTTTCATCCCCTAAATCTGAAGCTATATAATTACATTCATTTGTTCCTTGATCACAATCAAGATACTTAAAGATTGAACCAGCGCACATTTCTTCAATTTTATAACCCCGAGAATCAGAAGGAGGTCCAAACTTTTGACTATAAATGTTACTTACTCTTTCACATGCTGCCGCTAATTTACTATAACGTCTTTTACTTTCCATGTAAATTGGATTTAAACATTCACCTGAAAATTGATTTGCATAGTTTTCCTTGTCATTAATGCAATCGGTTTCATCAGGACCACATACGTATGGCTCCTCTCTGAATTCACCAGGATTTAATGGATCTTCTTTTAATACAACACCTGCAGCAACATATGCTCTTGTTGAAAAGTTATCAAGAGTACAAGTTGAATAACAAAACCCTTCTAAAAGACCACCTTCTGATAATGGGACTTCACGTTCAATAAAACATTCATTTTTAAACTTTTGATTATTAGGATCTCTACTATAGCAACCCGTTTCTTGAGGACAAGATTTACTATTAAAACCTTCACCTCCATCATTACCACATGTTTCACCAGTATTAGTCCAAGGTTGACCAGTGGTAATTCGAAGACCAGGACATCCATTTGGGTCGTTAGTACAATCACTCCATTTATATTCTTTAATATTACCTGTTCCGGTAGTGGTAATTTGACACTGTGTATTATCGGCATATTTTGCAGAAACTTTAGCGAAAAGACCGAATATTTCATCAGGTGTATCACTTGTGTCACAACGTTTACAACCGACGTATGAATTTCTCATTGTAAGACGTTGTATTGCGTCGCTATTACAATATTCAACGCCTGCTTCACGAAGAAATAATAAGTCATCGCAAGCTTCGCTAATTTCTATAAATGCATTTTTATCATTTAGGAATTGAGTAGATTGACAAATATTATCCTTTGCAAAAATTCCACAAGAATTATAAGATCTTTGTTTCTCGTTTTCTGTACATATTGTCTCTGGTGGTGATAAAGTACATTCTTTATCGTAAAACATAAAACGATTTACTTCTTTTTGATCATCTCTTAAAGAACCATCAAGATTGCACCCAAGCAAATAATTATCTGTTAAAACGTCTTTACTATCATAAGGAGGCAAAGCAAGTAGATAAGCACCTAAACCTGGGTACCAAATTATACAAAGACCTAATAAAAACCCAATTAATATAAAAGCTAATGTAATTGCTCGTTTTTTTGCTTGTACTTCAGGTAAAGCGTTGTATTTAAGTTCGTTATCTTGTAATTTCTTACCCCATCTTCTACTAGTTAATATTTTAAAACCAACAGGCAAAAATATAAAAATCATTAAAGGTGCTATCATTGCTAAAAACATTGAGAAGAAATCAACACCAGTATTTTTAGCTATTGATATTTGATCGGTAGCTACTGCTAATGATTGGCCAACATCAGTTGTACCTGCCACTTCGGCTGTACAACTTCCGACTGCTGAGACAGTACTAGATTGAGGTCCGAAATTTTGATCCCAGTATGAATCTGTTTTATCTTGACAAGTACCATCAGGGTTAACACCACAGTAAATATTTTGTAATTCAATGGTGTTTTGACCAACTGCATTTTTAGAACAGTCAGTAAAAAAACTTTGTTCTATAACAGATGATACATCTAAAACTCTTTTAGCCGTTAAATTTATCGTATTATTTTGTCTAAATGCAAAACCGTCGTTCGCTGCATCAGCTACTTGTTTTAATTGACTAGTTAAAGATTGCTTGATTGCAGCCTCAAAGCTGCCTTGACTTATTACATCATTTACTACACTAGCCTCACATGTTTGATTATCAACATTAATTTTACAACATTTTATATCTGTAAATTTAATTCGATTTTGACATGTCGCATCAGCTCGAGATTGCACAACACTTGACATACTAGTTTCAACTGCTTGTTTAATATCTTCTTCAAATGTATTATTAACAATATTTTGTTGTCCTCCACCTGATCCTAATGCTAAACCAGTTCCAACACCGGCTCCGCCAGCTACCATAGCTCCAATAATAGGAATTAAAGGAAAAGGCATTTCTTTTTATTTTTATATATCAAAGATAAAAAAAAATTTTTAATAGTTTATTTTTAATTATATAATGAATTTACTCTTCATATCTTCCACCACTTTCAGCGATTGTAATATCAGTGTTGATATTACTTCTGATAACATCAAAACCTAGATTCAATGGCTGTTTTTTCATAGGACCGAAGTGAGATCGTTGTCTTTTCATTTTTTCATCAACCATTTGAGGATTTTGTATTAAAGGAAATTGATCAGTACGAGGCATAAAATCTTGATTTCTAAACATTGCATCAACAACCATTCTTCTAGGAACTTTAGCACCATTTACATGAACATCTCTTGGAGTTCCGTCACCTTTTGTAGCAAGTTTTACATCGTTTAATACTACTGATTGACGATTTATTCCGCTATATTTTGGACTTACATTAATTTCTGTTTTAGGAGGATACAAATTTCCTTCATCGTAAGCTTCCATTGGATCATTATGAAGAAAAGCTCTAGTAATATTAGTAGGAACATTTTTTCCCCATGGAGGATTTTTTACAGGATTTAAACTATCAATACTTGGGTAAATTAAATTGCTCATCTTATTTTAATTCTAATCATAGATAAAAATAACTTAACGTTTCATCATTTTTAGTTATTTTTAATTTCCTTCGATTGTTTAGTTAATAAAATATAAAATCCTGCAGTAAATACTATAAACAAGATTAATGCAAACGCAGAATAAGTAAAAGAACGTGTATCAAGAAATTTTGTTAATTTTGACATTTTGTTTATTTATATGTTAAAATGATAAAAAAACAAGCCTTAATTAATTTTTCTTCCTCTATATTTAAACAAATAAACACTATGTCAAGTGAAGATATTATAAAAGTAGAAGAGAATATTGATACACCACAATTAGAAAATGTTGATTCTATATCGAAATCAAATGTAAGAGGAATCACAAGTTCAAAGTTACTCTCTATGGATATTAAAAGCTTTAGAAGTCATCTCAGAAAATCACCTAAATACACTACCTTAATGAGATATCGCAGAAATCTTGCAAATATTGATGAAACAGATGAAGAAAAAAATAAGCTAAATAATAAAAAACTTTTAGCTGTTGAAAAGCTGTTAAGATCAATGATTAATGATGGAGTAAAAATCAGCAGACGAAAACCTGGAAGTGGTATCAGGAAAGAAGTAGAATACGAATATAAAGATACTTTATCAAATCGTAAATTAAATAGAGTCGGTCAAAAATATACAAGAGTTGTTTATGAAGATTATGAAACTGAAGAAAAAGATGCAGTTTTAAGACGAAGAAAAAGAAAAAGAAATTCTGATAAACCGAAAAAAACTAATTTATGGATTGAATCAGTTCAAATTGCAAAACAAGAATTAAACGCTCCTAAATGGATTGTAATTAGAAAAGAAGTTAAAGATGAAAACAGTGACGAGCAAAAACTGGCTGTAAAAATTTACAATCGAGCAATGGAACTGATGAAAAATAAAAAGGATGAAAATTCAAAATAAATATCTTCATAAATAAATATAAAATAATTCAAGAACAGAATGAAATTATTTATTAAATCTTTGCTGGCTTTTCATATTTTTGCTATTTTAGCATTGTACATGTACGTTGAAATGAAGAAAGAAGATGATCTTTTAAAGAACTCTGCTGCACCAAAAGAAAAAGAAAAAGTTGAAAATAGAAAAAATATGCTGACATTAGCATGGGTGTTAGCATGCATTGGCTCTTTCGTTACCTTATTATTAACAATTAAAGGCGGTGCTGACGCTGCTAGAGGAATTAATTAAAAAATAATTTTTACTTATATCTAAATTTTTTATCTTATTTTTATATTATATAATTTATAAAATGAAACACAGTAATCGTAATATTGAGGCTCAAAGATTAAAATCAAAATTAAAAAAAATGATTAAAGCTCATGAAATGCAAATGAAAAAAATGGGTGAAAAAAAAGGAAAAATGACTAAAGAAAGAAAACGCAGCGAGGAAATGTATAGAAAAAAAATGAAAAATTTTCAAATGACTATTTCTAAAGCGAGAAGTTTTCGAGACGAATTAAGTAAATCTATTGAATCATATAAAAACAAACAAGATCGAATGATGAAAGATAAGAAAAAAGCTAAATCGGATATGAGAGAATATCGCTTAAAAGCAAGAAAATTAAATGATAAAAAATCAAAAGATAAAATTCAAGAAGCAAAAGCAAAACTCGAAGCAATTGAAATGGTTAAAGCTGAGCACGAAAACAAGAAAAAAATACTGAGTGAAATGTCCCCTACTTTAAGAAAAGCAGAAATGACTTTAAAAAAATAAATTTTAATTTTTATATCTTTTTTAATTGCAACTAGATTCACTTCCTCTTACTTATATATATATAATATAATATAATAGGTAGGAGATGAATCTAGTTGTAGTAAATATATTATTAAATATATATATATTAGCCTTAAATGCTAATGTTTTACACATAGTAAAACCCGCCTTTAAAAAAATAAATAAGATAATTGCTCTGAATTGCTCCATTATTTTTTGATAGACCCCTTAGCACGCGTACTTTTTTTTTCATTGTTTTTTTGTCAATTTTTTTTTTCAAAAAATGATCCAAATTTGAACGTTTTTTGCTCTTCTACGCATTTATTTAGCCTTAAAAGCTACATG
>JAAEPP010000304.1 GCA_024232495.1 Flavobacteriaceae bacterium | reverse complement strand
AGACCAGAGAAGGTGAATCATAATAGTGATAATGTAAGCATTTGCATAAACTTTTTCTTCCTAGCAGTTAACTTTATAAAATTTGACTTTACGCAAATTTCAACCCATCAAATAACAATATTAATAAATGTATTAATTGTTCTGCGCTACATAATTTACCTTGACCAATTCGCTCACCATTACAACTGCACCAAGCATCGTTTTTTTCAACAAAGCCATTACCACTTTCTGTAATAAGGTTTGATTCAGTTGTCATGATACATTTCCTCTAAAATATTAATTTCTTCCCTAAATATGCTTTTAATACTTTCTTCCAATCGTTCTTTAGGTGTTCGACGTGAAGGTTTATAAGTAAAGTGAGCATCATCTATCACATCTTCACCAGCAGTTTTAATATTGCAAAAACGCGCCAAAATATAGCTACTCATTCGACTGATATAGGTTTTAACCGCAATGCCATACAAGCGTTTAGCCTGCTCTTGGCTTTGCATGCGCTGAAATGCTGATTTTGTGTGCTCATCACCAATAAAGGCAAGCCGGTAATTAAGGTACTGCTCAACCTCAGGAGTGTCACAGGAGAATTTTCGCTTAAATACACTGCCAAACATCAAATCACCTGCCAGCATTTGTTGGGTTAACTGTAAAAGCGCTTCAACCTTAGGGTGTTGCTGTATAAACGTTAGTGTTTTAGGCGATACTTGCCATTTATCTTGAAGCTCGTCTAACCAAGCGATTAATTGTCTATCTCTATTGAGTAACTTGTCATTTTGACGATACTTTTTTGCGGAGCCTTGAGAG
The DNA here is from genome assembly GCA_024232495.1 of Flavobacteriaceae bacterium. Classification (GTDB taxonomy): domain Bacteria; phylum Bacteroidota; class Bacteroidia; order Flavobacteriales; family Flavobacteriaceae; genus Marifrigoribacter. The sequence goes on along the minus strand of JAAEPP010000304.1, from coordinate 836 downwards.
CGCCCTGTTAAAAAGCCTTTATTAGCTAAGTAATAAAAAGCTCGGGATGGAAAGTTACGATAATAATAATGCTCCATTATTTGTTTATCTGCGTATTTTCCTGTTGCCATTTTCTGTAACGAAAACCAGCTACGTTCAACTAAAGCCATCATTAAAGGAGATACCCTGTGGCCACTCACTCCTTTTGTGTAAAGAAGACGCTGAGAATAAGGATGAATAAACCAAATATCTGCCCATACACCAATTTCACCATCATCTTTTGGTAAATATTGACTGCCTTGCTGGTAAATCCATTCCTGCAGCCAGGTAAAAGGGCGAATAATGTTATCATCAGGGTGACCTATTAACTTGGTATATAAATCTCGATAACTGTAAACAACCTGCCCAGCAACCCAATACTGTTTAGCATTCAGGTTCGCGTTGTTATCCCCCATCCATTCCACTTTATAGGTAACATACAAGAACAGGTTGAACGACAAAATTACAAATAAAACAAACTTAGCCTGCTGTTTATATTTTTGTTGCCTTTTGAGTGTTTTTTCTTTTAAGTAATTTGTTGTATGATGATAATAATCTTGAATAACCCATTGCTTTTTCTTAAAAAAAATTATCACTCTTTTAATAGCAATAAATAAGAATGAACCCACAATGATATAAGAAACCACTAAGGCAGTAACAAGAAACAGAAAAAATACAGACCAGAGAAGGTGAATCATAATAGTGATAATGTAAGCATTTGCATAAACTTTTTCTTCCTAGCAGTTAACTTTATAAAATTTGACTTTACGCAAATTTCAACCCATCAAATAACAATATTAATAAATGTATTAATTGTT
>JAAEPP010000303.1 GCA_024232495.1 Flavobacteriaceae bacterium | reverse complement strand
ACATATGTATTACAACAGTTCGGTCCATGGGAACTGCCTAGAACTTGTCACTTTGAGGGTTTCTTATAGTTCCCATTAAACTTAGTGAAAACTTCGCCCCGCAATAAGAGTTCCCCTCAATTTCCTATAAATTACGATTTTCGCATGGAATAAAACGATTCCATTCGCTCTAAAACGTTGTAAACATACATATTACAACAGTTCTGTCCATTGGAACCGCCTAGAACTTATTATTTCGAGGGTTTCTTATAGTTCCGAATGAAACTTAGTGAAAACTTAGCCCCGCAATAAGAGTTCACCTCAATTACTTATGAAGTACGCATTTCCCATATAATAAAACGATTCCGTTTGCTCTAAAACGTTGTAAACAAACGTATTACAACAGTTCTGTCCATGGGAACAGACTAGAACTTATTACTTCGATGATATCTTATAGTTTCCCATGAAACTTAGAGAAAACTTAACCACACAATAAGACTTCACCTCGATATCTTGCAAAGTACGCATTTCCCATGGAATAAAACGTT
>JAAEPP010000302.1 GCA_024232495.1 Flavobacteriaceae bacterium | reverse complement strand
TTAGTTTTTTCAAACTCCTTATCATGCAACTCTACCATCAATTTATCTAAATGTTTCGGTGGTTTTTTCCGAAGCTTTTTAAATAATTTTTTATTTTCATTCTCCTTATCTTTGGCCTTCTTTGGTAGCTGTTTTAAGATGTTGTCCATAGATTCCAAAAGTACTAAAAGCTGTAGAATTATGAATGATTTAATTGGGCAAGCATTGTTAGATTATCAAAACAATCATTATACAGATGATTTGTATACTGAAACAAATATCAGTGAACTAGATGTTTTACCCCTTCCCCATCTCTTCAGAAGTTTTGATGCCATGTCTCCACTAGAGCAATTAGCATTAAAAACTGCAGGTGGAAAAATTCTAGACGTAGGGTGTGGTGCCGGAAGTCATTCGCTTTATCTTCAAGAATTAGGCAATGAAGTAACAGGAATTGACATCTCTGTTGGCGCCATAGAAGTGTGCAAATTACGTGGTTTAACAAAAGTAAAAGCAATCGATATACTTCAATTAAATGAAGAAAAATTTGATGCTATTTTATTATTAATGAATGGTACTGGAATTTTCCAAAAGTTAGATTATGTATCCAACTACCTTCAACATTTAAAAAAACTATTAGCGAAAAATGGCCAAATCCTTATCGATTCAACCGACTTAAGATATATGTATGATCAGGGTGACCAAGAAGGAAGTATTTTGGTCCCAGCTGGAAATTATTATGGTGAGCTAGAATTTACGATTCATTATAAAGATTTTAGAAGCGAACCATTTGACTGGTTATATCTTGATCCTAGAACGTTCAAAAAAATAGCTAATAAAAATGGATTAAACTTTGAAATTATAGGTGCTGGAAAAAATTATGATTATTTAGCCAAGTTAACCGTCATTTAGTATATCCAGCCTTAGCTAGTGCCCCCATTCCTTTTGCAAACAACTCTTTTTTCCATTCTCGAGCAATTTTTTCAGTATCCTTCTCAAAATCTTCACTTATAGAATCTATTTTATTAGCTAGCTTGCTCTCATTAAAATTATCTATAAGAGTTTTTTCCTCTGAGGTGACTTCTTTATTTTTTATCAATTTAGTTGCTGCAGACGAGCTGTAAAAATTAAGTAACACCTTAATTTCGTCATGAGAAAAATATTTTCTGTAGGCGAAAGCTTGTATTGCGATAAGTTCATTTAAACTTTCTTTTTTAGTTTCTCTAAAACTATTCCAAAATGATAGTGGAGTATTTTCTGCTGCTATACGAACTCTTAATGATGTTAACGTTTTTTCGTACTCAAAATCGCACTTTTCAATAGTACCGTTACAATTTAATAGTTTTACAATATCTGATTGATATTGATCTATTTGTGCTGAAGAATTAATACTGAAAATAAAAAAAAATGTCAATAAGAAAATATTAAGTTTATTCATAGTCGGTGAGGAGTTTTTAATACTGATTTATTTCTATCAAATTTTTCCAAATATTTTATTGATTTTATATCGACGAAACCATGAAATTACTCTTTTTTCTGGAACACCGTTATTTTCAATGAATGTTTCCACTGCATTAACCATACGAATTGCTGATTTTCCATCAGTGTATGGATGGTAATCTTTTAAAATAACTGCACGTTTTTCTTTAAAAGAATCATCTATTAAATTTTCAGCGACTTTTTGAACTAAATTACTTGGAGTTAATAAATTTTCACAATGACTAATTTTATTGTAATTTTTAAATGTGATTACTGGCTTATCAAGAAGTAAAAATTCGTAAACTACTGACGATGTATCGCTAATCATGAGATCAGCTATCAATAAATATTTAATAATATTGCGTTCCTTGATGTACAATACATTCACAAATTTATTAGCTATTTCCTGATATTGATCAATTAAATCTTTGGCCATTAAATCGTGAAATTTAATAATGATAAGGTAATTTTTATTAGCGGCAAGCGCTTCTATTTGAGTTGATAAAAATCGAGCGCTTGTTAATGATGGTGAAAATGTAGGTGCATAAAGAATAATTTTTTTTGAATTAGAATTATGGAGCAAAATTTCTTTTTCATGGTCGTATTTATGAACTTCATTACCGTAAATATCTAGTTTTGGCCACCCTGTTTCGACTACACTAAAATCTTTGTGTTTTGCTGCTGCTTTTGAAAACCATTTTGTGAAATATGGCCCTTGGGTTAAATACAAATCAAAATAACTTCTAATTCTGAAGTGTCCTTTTTTTTCGCCTGCTAATCCATGAAAAACTTGAGTTTTAACTCCTCTTAAATAGTATGGCACTTCATTTCCCGGAACAAAAATTGCATCACTTTTAAAAGTAATGATATCTTTAATATGCGTAGTAAAATTTTCATCTTGGTAAGGAAACTTTTCAACAATAGCAACTCTTACAAACCAAATATATTCATAATTTCTCTCCTTTAAAACCTGCATAATGGGATAGAGTATTCCAAAAGAATACGGGTTCATACAAAATAGGACAGTCTTCATGAGTAATTAAACTATTTCGTTGGCATTTAATAAATCTTCTTTAAAATCTACTTCAATACAATTGTAGGCTGAAATATCTACAACCTTTATTTTTAGATTGTTTTTGGCTATGGCCATTTCAAGACCCTTTTCAAAATAATCATGATCATTGCATTTTTCGAGTTGATCGATAAAAATATCCAAATCATTAGAAGAAATAAAGTTAATCCCAACAGCCTCGCCCAAGCCATTTTTAACATTTTTAGAAAGATCTAATACGTACCCATCTTTAAGTGTGTACTTTACTTCCTCCTCGGAAACACTTTGAGTATTTACTGATACAAACGATTGATTATTATTTATTTCGTCCAACAAAAGTGATAATAATTGTGGATCAAAAACAACATCTCCATTAAACCATAAAATAGAATTTCCACGATGTTTTTTTAAAGCACGTAATAAACTTTTAGAGGTGTTTGTTGTATCAAAAAATGGATTGTAGACATAATTAACCTCAGGAAATTGTTCCATAATTAAGTTTTTTTTAAAACCTACAACTGTGGTGATATCGTTTACATCAAAATAAGTGGTGATATTGTCAATCTGTCGTTGCATAATACTTTTCCCGTTTTTTAGAGGTGTTAAAGGCTTTGGAAATGGATTTCCTAAACGAGAACCAATACCTGCAGCTAATATTATGATCTTCATACGTTACTATTTTTATTTTAAATTGTTCGCCAATCTACCTAGAATTCAATACGCTTATTATGGCAAAAAAACTGATTGTAAATATATTGTTTTACTAAATATACTGCAACAATTATACTTTAATTAGATACTAAAAGTAGTTCATTAAAAGTTTTTTACTGTTTTTTACCTAAGTCATAAACCATTTCTCCATTGATAAAATTTGCTACTACTTTTATGGTAGGTATTTCTTTTTCAGAAACAGTCATGATATTTTGATCTAAAACTACAAAATCTGCAAACTTACCTTTTTCTATAGAACCCTTTTCATTTTCCTCGAAATTAGAGTAGGCAGCCCATATAGTCATTCCTTTGAGTGTTTCTTCTCTTGACAATCCTTCCTCTTTTCGAAAACCGTTTTCAGGATAATTTTCTATATCTTTTCTTGCTACAGCAGCATAAAAAGTATGCATTGGATTTACTTTCTCAATTGGAAAATCGGTCCCTAAAGCGACTAAACCCGATTTTTTTAGTAAAGTTTTGTAAGAATAGGCTCCCATAAGTCGATGACTTCCAACCCTATCCTCTACCCAATACATATCGCTAGTAGCATGACTTGGTTGTATAGATGGTATAATTTTTTTTGAAAAATAAGAGAAGTCTGAAGGGCTCACTATTTGTGCATGCTCTACTCTCCACCTTGGATCTTTTTGGTTTTTTACAGATTTGCTATATACTCTTAGAACAGTAATGTTAGCAGAATCACCGATAGCATGAGTATTCATTTGATAACCCGCTTTGACAATCATTTTCGCCAATGAATCTAATTCTTTTTCAGTGGTAATCATAGTGCCATGTTGCCCTTCTTGATCGCTATAATGCTCCCGCATAGCAGCTCCTCTAGAACCTAACGCACCATCGGCCCAGATCTTAACTGAACGAACATTCATTCGATCAGTTTTAATAATTCCTTTATTCAAAAAATAAGTTAAATCTTCTTTATCTTTCGTGATCATTGCATAAATGCGTAATGCCATATCACCAGATCGTTGTAGTGAATCCATTAATGTAATAGTAGCTCGATCAGTACCCGCTTCGTCAATAGTAGTTAATCCAAAAGATAAACATTTTTTTTCTGCGTCCTTAAGAGCTTTGATATAGAAATCTT
>JAAEPP010000301.1 GCA_024232495.1 Flavobacteriaceae bacterium | reverse complement strand
TTCTTGGGGAACTATAGAAACCCACAAAGTAATAAGTCTTAGGCTGTTCCTATGGACAAAACTGTTGTAAAAGGTATGTTTACAACGTTTTAGAGCAAATGGAATCGTTTTATTCCATGCGAAAGGCGTACTTTATAAGAAATTGAGGTGAACTCTTATTGCGGGGCAAAGCTTTCACTAAGTTTCATGGGGAACCATAAAGAGACCCTCAAAGTGATAAGTTCTAGGCCGTTCCCATGGACAGAGCTATTGTAATACATATGTCTAAAACGTTTTAGAGCAAACGGAATCGTTTTATTAAATGCGAAAGGCGTACATTATAAGAAATTGACGTGAACTCTTATTGCTTGGCTAAGTTTTCTTTCAGTTTCATGGGGAACTATAAGAAACCCTCGAAGTAATAAGTTCTAGGCGGTTCCAATGGACAGAACTGTTGTAATATGTATGTTTACCACGTTTTAATGCGAACGGAATCGATTTATTCCATGACAAAATCGTAATTTATAGGAAATTGAGGTGAAATCTTATTGCGGGG
>JAAEPP010000300.1 GCA_024232495.1 Flavobacteriaceae bacterium | reverse complement strand
ATCTTTATTACTAACTGGACTAAAATTATATTCAGTTGAAAACTTCTAAATCTTCTAAACTTTCCTTCCAGGAAATAAAACACGAGTTGTCTATTTCAGAATTTTACTCTTATTTTTTAAAAGTTAAAAATTTCTCTTAAATTTTTGTTTTTTCAGTTTTAAAGAAGTTTTGGAGTTGTGTTTGAAATTGTGTTTCTTGTTTGAACTGATTTTATTAAAACTTTGATTTTCATTGAAATGATCCTCAGTAAGTGATTTCTTTTTCTTCTTCCTTTTATCAATCGAAATACCCTTTCTTTTCTTGTTCATTTCTTTCATAACTTTTTTAACCATTTTTTCATTTTTATTCCTTTTCTTCTTATAAAAGCTATTCTTGCAATATAAATCAATGACTTAGTTTTTTTTAGCTTTAATATTTTTTTTCACAAAACTCTTGTGTTTCTAAGTACTCAAAGATCTCTTAATATATTTTAACTCAACAGAAGATGGTTTGGTATTGAAAGCGATATAATTATGAATCAAATTATGTTTTTTTTTTCGATTTTTGATTTTCTCAAATTTTCCAGTCGATCTGAATTTCTTTTTGTTTTTGAGAAATAATTTCTAAGGTATTTTTAACGGAGTGTTTTTTCTCTTCTTTTTAAAACGATTGCTAATTTGATTAGATTTGATCATGTTTCTTTTGATTTACTGAGTTAACTAAAGGCCTTCTTTTTTTTTCTTGAAAGAATTTTTGAGTTTCATTGTTTTTACTGAAATTTCTTTAGAATTATTTTAATTCTTGAGGTTCGTTTTCCTCGTAGTTTTCCGATCAAAATTATTGATTTTATCACCAAAATTTAGAGATTTTTTTAATCGATGATTTTGCTGGAAATTAGATAGATTTTCTTGATCATAATGTTACTGACTTAATCTTAACGTATTTTAACAAAAACTCTCATTCTTGACTGAGAACTCAAACTCAGAATCAACTTCCTTAATAAACTCCAAATTCTTACTATGTTATATTTGGTTCTTCAATCCAACACTATGATTGTTTATATCATATGAATCCATAAGTTCAAGATTTTCCAGATTATAATCAATAAAACCAGGACCCTTCAATTAACTGGGATTATTCAGAGCAGAGGTGATATCAACATCAGAAGTGGCTTGAAGGATATCCTTCAAGCTATCAGGCAGATCACTAAAACTACTCGAATCAGAGAGCATAAAATTAGTTTCAAATTTCATTATACAATTCATTGAGTTTAATTAAGTAATTCTCTTGAAGTGAATTTAACAGATAAATAAACCTTAGAGTTTATACTTAAAATTTAAGATATAAATAGAAAAGACTAATTTGATATAAAAACCTCTTTATTATTTTCCCGATCTGAAGTCACTCACATCGAATCTGCAACATAAATCGAATCGACTCTATCAATCCTCTTCTTAGTGTATAGTTGTTGTGTGAGTTGAATTTGCTGTTGAGCGGAAGAAAGTCATAATTTTAAATTCATAATTTAATTATAAATTCAAATGACGAGTAACCAAAATGTTATCCATCAGAGTCAGTAGAATTTGACTCCCACTCCTCAATTACGAGTGTCTCGGAATCAGATTACAAATCAATCAACTCCAATCCAATTATCGAATAATCAAAGAATTTCCTAGACAAGATATTACTAGAAGGGTTCGAACTAGAGAATTAGTCAAATTCCTTAGAGCAACCAATCAATCAAAAACATAGTTCAAAACACCTAGTATTCAACGAACTATCAGCCAGTACAAATGAGCTATACTCCTTAGAAAACTATCTAGAGAATCTCACAACAAGAAAGTATTTATAGACCTACCCAAGTTCTGGGCAGTACTCAAATGCCGACTTCGACAAAGATTATTCAAAATTCGAATGTCCATACACCTCACTACGTTTCCGATAGGAATATGAGAATTTCACATGTGAGGGAAGGCGAACACAGAGTAATAGGTGAAAATAAACTTCCAACAAGAGTGATTGAGACCAAACAAGGAGAGCCTCATGTAGTTGATATTATTTATGGCCAATCTTATGAAGTGAATAGAACTACTCATTACGAAGGGAATCAGAGAGTAAGAGAACATGCTCTTCAAATCAGAGAGAACAAGCCATCAATCTCTCAGAATTTCCAATCCATGCCGATAAACATCACAGCCGAAAAAGCTATAATAAACGAAAGAATTGTTGAGAAGCCTATAGAAGTGATCGTCGAAAAACCAGTTCCAATTTATAGGGAAGTAGAAGTACCTTATGATGTTATAGTAGAGAAACCTATTGAGAAGATCATAGAGAGAGATGTAATCACTGAGATCATCATGGAAAAACCAATTGAGAAAATAATCGAAATTCCAGTTGAAAAAATAGTTGAAGTTCCGATAGAGAAGATCATCGAGAGACCAGTGTATATAGAGAAGATAAAAGAAGTTCCTGTTGAAAGAATAATAGATAAATATATAGAAAATATCGTTGAAAAACCTTATTACGTTGATGAGGTGATTGAGATCGATGAGAAAGATATTAATAATTACAGAGCTGATGAGATCCTTCCTACACAAGTTCAAGTGTATGAACAAGAGGTGGTGAAGAAACAATAGAAAATCATCAACAATTATATAGAGAGAGTGGTTGATATCCCGATTGAGAAGATTATTGAAAGACGAGTTAAAAACGTTGTTGAAAGACCGATTGAAAAAATCATAGAAAAACCAGTTTATATTGATAATATAATTGAGAAGATCATTGAAGTTCCTGTAGAGCATATAGTTTATAACAGAGTGATTCAGGAAGTTGAAGAACCTGAGTATATTGAAGAGATTATTGAGAAACCTGTTCATGTTGAAAGAATTGTTGAAAAACATGTCGAGTACATTGATGAGCAAATCATTGAAAAACCTGTTTACATCGAGAGAATTGTAGAAGAAGAATTCGAATAGATTGTTGAGAAACCAGTCAAAGTAGAGAAGGAGGTGATAGTTCATGTCGAGAACAGAATAGAAATACCAATTTATAGAGAAAATATTATCAAAAGAGAAGTCCCTAAGATCATCGAGCAAGAAGTTATTTATGAAAAGATAGTACCTATAGAAAAGGTGAATGTGATCGAAGAGATCGTTGAGGTTCCGATCGAGAGAATTATCGAAAGACCTGTCGAAGTTCCAGTTGAGAGATATGTAGAAGTGGTGATCGAAAGGGAAATCGAGGAAGAGAACATTATTGAAGATATCCAGTACATTGATAAGATCGTTGAGGTTCCGATTGAGAAAATTGTCGAGAGACCTGTGTATAAAGAGAACATTATTGAAAAACCTGTTTATATCGAAAAAATTGTAGAAAAAGAAGTTGAGGTTCCTGTTGAGAAAATAATTGAGGTCCCGGTTGAAAAAATTGTGGAGGTTCCTGTTGAGGTTATCGTGGAGAATCCAGTGGTGGTCGAGAAAATTGTCGAAAAGGAAATCTACATCGATAAACATGTGAAAAGACCGAGAAGTTCGTTTGTTGAGCAGAAAGTTGATCCTTTATTGCAATCGAAGGTTACTGAGTAGAATGAGAGGGTGAAGAGAATGAGATTCGAGAATGCGAGATTAAGAGGAGAGTATGAGAGTTATTCCAAGAGAAACATCAACACCACTCTTCATGAAAACATCGACTACACTTCCTAGAATCAAGTCCTGGCTTAGAAGATCCAACAACTCGAGCAGAGCATCAATGATGCTAAGAAGGGCATTATAAGGAAATCTATGTTCGGGGACACTGGGCAGAACCAGAACTACAATCTAAATAGAGTCTCTCAAAACAGATACGGCTAAGTTATTATTCCTCTTTAAATTTTATCTTAATTTTTTTAATTTTCAAAATATAATTTAACGATGTATTTGAAATTTTTGATTTTACTTTTCGGGGTTTGGGGTTTGGGGTTT
>JAAEPP010000299.1 GCA_024232495.1 Flavobacteriaceae bacterium | reverse complement strand
CGCTTATTGAAGGTATTGGATTTGCTGCATTATTTGCAGTATAACAAAACCCAAACATCAATTGCAACGGTTGGTTGCAATTGATGTTTAATTAAAATTTAAAAAATTATTTAAAATATACACATGGAAAAATTAATTAACGATTTCTCTTTTGGACTTTTTTTCTGGCAAATGCTACTTTTTTTATTGTTGCTTTTTTTATTAAAAAAGTTTGCTTGGAAACCAATTCTAAACGCTCTTAATGATAGAGAAGAAGGAATAAAGAATGCACTAGAATCCGCTGAAAATGCAAAACTAGAAATGCAAAATCTTCAAGCTGATAACCAAAAGTTATTACAAGAAGCTCGTGTAGAAAGAGAAGCGATGATTAAAGAAGCACGTGATATCAAAGAGAAAATGATTTCTGACGCTAAAGAGGAAGCAAAATCTGAAGCTGATAAGATGATCACTAATGCACAAGCAGCAATTGAAAGTGAAAAGAAATCTGCAATTGCAGATATCAAAAATCAAGTTGCAAACTTATCTATTGATATTGCAGAAAAAGTTGTGAAAAACGAATTGTCTAACAAAGACAAACAATTACAACTTGTTGAAGATATGTTAAACGATTCTACATTAAACTAGTTTAAAATGAGCGGAAGCAGAGCAGCAAAACGTTACGCGAAAGCAGTTTTATTACAAGCAACAGATGTTAATTTAGCAAGTGTTGTGTTTGATGATATGCAAACGATTTCAACAACGATTTCGGAAAGTAATGAATTAAACGAAATGCTTCAAAGTCCCGTTTATAAAGACGAAGATAAAAAGGAAGCATTAATTAAAATATTTGTAAATCAATCTGATACTACAAAGTCATTAATTAGCACTTTAATTACCAACAAAAGAGCTTCATTATTAAATGATGTAGCCTCTAGTTATATAGATTTATATAAAGAATCTCAGGGTATTAAAGTAGCTCAAGTAACAACAGCAATTCCACTTACTTCAGAATTAGAAACAAAAGTGTTGGCAAAAGTTAAAGAGCTTACAGGAAGTGATAAAGTAACATTAGAAAGTAGTATTGATGAGTCTATAATTGGAGGTTTTATCCTTCGTATTGGAGATTTACAATACAATGCTAGTATTTCAAACAGTCTAGCAAAAATAAAAAGAGAATTTAGTAAAAGTATATAAATAAATTTCAGAATTAAATCTGAATAATATAGTTGAAAAATGGCAGAAGTTAAACCAGCTGAAGTATCAGCAATTTTAAAGAATCAATTATCAGGTTACGAATCTACAGCTTCTTTAGATGAAGTTGGAAGTGTATTAACTGTAGGTGATGGTATAGCACGTGTATACGGTCTATCAAATGCACAATACGGTGAATTAGTAGAATTCGAGAACGGATTAGAAGGAATTGTACTTAACCTTGAGGAGGATAATGTTGGGGTAGTATTATTAGGTCACTCTAAAAATATTGTTGAAGGTTCTACAGTAAAACGTACGCAACGTATTGCATCTATTAATGTAGGTGAAGGTATTTCTGGACGTGTTGTAAACACACTAGGGGAACCTATTGATGGAAAAGGAGCAATAGAAGGTAAAACTTATGAAATGCCATTAGAACGTATTGCACCGGGTGTAATTTTTCGTGAGCCAGTAACAGAACCACTTCAAACAGGAATTAAATCGATCGATGCTATGATTCCAGTTGGTAGAGGACAACGTGAGTTGGTAATTGGTGACCGACAAACCGGTAAAACAACTGTTTGTATTGATACGATTCTAAATCAAAAGGAATTTTACGATGCTGGGGAACCAGTTTATTGTATATATGTTGCTATTGGGCAAAAAGCTTCTACAGTAGCAAATATTGCTAAAGTATTAGAGGAAAAAGGTGCATTAGCTTATACAACTATTGTTGCTGCAAATGCGAGTGATCCAGCTCCAATGCAAGTTTATGCTCCTTTCGCAGGTGCCGCAATTGGAGAGTATTTTAGAGATACTGGTCGTCCAGCATTAATAATTTATGATGATTTATCTAAACAAGCGGTAGCTTACCGTGAGGTATCATTATTATTACGTCGTCCGCCAGGACGTGAGGCGTACCCAGGTGATGTATTTTACCTTCACTCAAGATTATTAGAGCGTTCAGCTAAAGTGATCAACGATGACGATATCGCTAAACGTATGAACGATTTACCAGAGTCTTTAAAAGATGTTGTAAAAGGTGGTGGTTCGTTAACAGCGTTACCTATTATTGAAACCCAAGCGGGTGATGTATCTGCTTATATTCCAACAAATGTAATTTCGATTACAGATGGTCAAATATTCTTAGATGGAGATTTATTTAATTCTGGGGTTCGTCCAGCGATTAACGTAGGTATTTCTGTATCTCGTGTGGGGGGTAATGCTCAGGTTAAATCAATGAAAAAAGTTTCAGGTACTCTTAAGTTAGATCAAGCACAATTTCGTGAATTAGAAGCTTTTGCTAAGTTTGGTTCCGATTTGGATGCCGCAACTTTGAGTGTTATTGAAAAAGGAAAACGTAATGTTGAAATTTTAAAACAAGCACAAAACGATCCGTTTACAGTTGAAGACCAAATTGCAATTATTTATGCAGGATCTAAAAACTTATTACGCGATGTGCCTGTGAATAAGGTAAAAGAATTTGAAAGAGATTTCATCGAATACCTTAATGCTAAGCACAGAGGTATTTTAGATACCTTAAAAGCTGGAAAACTAACCGATGAAGCAATTGAAGTTTTGTCAAAAGTAGCTAATGACATTGCAGCTAATTACAATTAAAAATTAGCAATTAGTAATTATAATATTTAATTACTGATTGCTTTACACTTGATATAATGGCAAATTTAAAAGAAATACGTAATAGAATATCTTCGGTATCTTCAACGATGCAGATTACGAGTGCCATGAAAATGGTATCTGCTGCAAAATTGAAAAAAGCACAAGATGCAATTACCACTATGCGTCCTTATGCAGATAAACAAACCGAACTACTGCAAAGCTTAAGTGCAACTCTAGATGGCGACATTGGAAGCGATTATACATCAGATAGAGAAGTAAAAAAAGTGCTATTAGTTGCTATTTCTTCTAATCGAGGTTTGGCTGGCGCTTTTAATTCAAATATTGTAAAAAGTAGTTTGTCTTTAATAAACGAAACCTACAAAGGAAAGCAGGTAGATTTTTTTACTTTGGGAAAAAAAGCAAATGATGTCCTAAATAAAGAACAAACTGTTATTGAAAATAACATTGAAATTTTTGATGACTTATCGTACGAAAACAATGCGCAAATTGCACAGAAGTTAATGAATTTGTTTACTGATGGTACTTATGACAAAATTATATTAATCTATAATAAGTTTAAAAATGCTGCTACTCAAATAATCATGAATGAACAATTTTTACCAATTGTTTCAAATCAAGAACTTGATGAAAAAGTAGAAGTATCCGACTACATATTTGAGCCATCAAAAGAAAAAATAGTTGAAGAGTTAATTCCAAAGAGTTTAAAAATGCAATTATTTAAAGCCTTAAGAGATTCTTCTGCAAGCGAACACGGAGCTCGTATGACAGCTATGCACAAAGCAACCGATAATGCTACCGAATTGCGTGATGCTTTAACGTTGCAGTATAACAAAGCAAGGCAAGCTGCGATAACTAACGAAATTTTAGAAATTGTTGGTGGAGCAGAGGCTTTAGCTGGATAATACTTTTAGCAAACCTTATTATATATATAAGCCTTTTAATAAATTTAAAAGGCTTCTTTGTTTAGCTTCTTCAGGAGTTTTTATTTGAAACATTGAATTTGTTTTTAAATAACTTTAAAAAAGTACAGTCTAAATTTTCGAAAAACATAGCATTTGCCATATTTTACGAATTAATTGAACCGCATTTTGTACATTTAAATATTAAACCGTAGAGATCGACGACATGAAAACTCTTAATTTTTTATTTCTCATTATCTTCGTTTTATTAACTTTAGGATTGTTAAGAAGCTGCAAATCTTGTGACACAAATAAAAACATCACAGAATTTATTATTAACCCTCCTTTTAGTATTGATAAAATTTATTATCAAAAATGGATAGCAGGAACTCAAGGTGGTGGGTCTGGAGTAAACCTATATGTAGAATTTAGTCAAATTAATAAGGGCGTGTTATTAAACGAATTTTATTTTAGAAATAATATAGCTGCTGTAAAAAAATCAAATGAGTCTTTATATATTGGCCATTTTAATACTAACGAAATTGGATCTATTCAAAATTATGATAGGCAAAATGAGGTGATTAATCCATTGTCTTTTGAGTCCCAATTTAAATTAGAAAATCATGAAGCAATTTTAAGTTACCAGTATGACAATGTTTTTTTCCATTATAAAATTTCTAATATTAACGAAAAAGAAATAGTAGCTTATCCCGCTATTAAAGATTAAAACCAACGCTTAACGAAAAACAATAGAAGATTGGCAATTTTAAAAAAACTCTTCAAGCAAACATTTATCTACGGGTTAGCGACTGTTTTACCAAGAGCTTTAGCTATCTTTTTAGTGCCGTTATATGTGTTGGTTCTTGGCAAAGAGCAATTTGGAATCTATGCTTCTTTAATGGCTTTTCTTATTTTAGGAAATGTTCTTCTTTCCTATGGAATGGAAACCGCTTTCTTTAGGTTTATAAATAAAGATGGTTATCAAAAAGAAAAAGTACAATCTACTGCACTCTCCTCACTTACAGTTACGACACTTGTTTTTTTAGTCATAACATTTTTTTTTAAAACTGAAATTGCCATATTTCTAAATTTTAAAGTTGAATACATTACCTATGGATTACTTATTTTAGGCTTAGACGCTTTGGTGGTCATCCCATTTGTATGGTTACGAGCTAACGAAAAACCTACTCGTTATGCCATCATTAAAGTTTTTAATGTTTGTATCAATCTAGGATTCAATTTATTTTTCTTTTTAGTGCTTCCTCTTTGGGCTAAAAACGATGTTATTTCCTTTTGGAGTTCTATCAATTTAGAAGAAGGAAAAGTAGCCTATGTGTTTATTTCAAATTTAATTGCTAGTGGAATTACATTTCTAATTTTAATGCCTCTTTATTTTAAAATGAAGCTTTCATTTGATCTAGTTATTTGGAAAAAAATGATGAAATATGCACTACCAGTATTAATAGCTGGGATTGCATTTTCTATAAACGAAGCCTTTGATAAAATTTTATTACGCTACTTATTGCCTTCAGATATTGCAGATGCCGAACTAGGTATGTATGCCGCTTGCTATAAATTAGGAGTTTTTATGACCTTGTTTGCAACAGCTTTTCGGTTAGGAATAGAGCCATTTTTCTTTAACCATTCTAAAAGTGAAAACGCTAAAGAAACGTATGCTACCATTACAAAATATTTTACCATTTTAGGGAGTTTTATTTTGCTTTTTGTAGTTGTTTATTTAGACTTTTTTAAATTAGTACTAATTCCAGATAGTAGCTTTTGGGAAGCATTAGTAATAGTTCCTATTATTCTATTGGCTAATTTATGTCTAGGAAT
>JAAEPP010000298.1 GCA_024232495.1 Flavobacteriaceae bacterium | reverse complement strand
TTTATTGGTAAAAACCTATATTACAAATTTTCAACAAATCTTTGTTGGATTTCTAGATCCCTAATTTTCGAGATAAAACTGTGCAATCCATATAAGCTTTGAATACTATTCACACAAATAGTAACTTTTCTAATTTAATTTTACAATTTCCAGTTCCAAGTTTAAGCAAATAGGACAAAAAATAAGTTTTTTATGACAAAAAACGTACACGTCCGATTTTTCGTAATTTTTTTGTTAATCTCTCATAATCCTTATATTTTAGAATGTTATTGTACAATTGAGTTAAGCTTCAGTTACAATTCTTACATATAGTGACTTTTGTCTTATAATTCCGCAAATGCCAGTCTAAAGTTTATCTTAATCGGACAAAAAATGAGCATTTTATAGGTAAATAGATATTTTATTTATTTTTAACAATTTTTGTCATTTTTTTTAATTTCTAATTTTTTAGATAATACGGTGTAATCCATGTAAGCTTCGGATCCAATTTATGAATATTCTGACTTTTGTCATATAATTCTGCAATAGGCATTACACAATTTATGCAAATCAGACAAAAATTAAGCATTTTATAAGCAAAAACCTAACTTTACAGTTTTCAATGGAATTTTGACGGTTTATGTTCGCACGAAAATGACCGAACTTCACAGCAAAATTACTCTTCAACGACACACTTCCCAACTCAGCAACTTTATTTCTACCTTCCTATAGGTCTAAATAACTTAATTCAACCATTTAAAAGTAGTCAGGAATGTTTGAACACAGAAATCAAAAACT
>JAAEPP010000297.1 GCA_024232495.1 Flavobacteriaceae bacterium | reverse complement strand
GATCTGAAAAGACCTAGTTGAACGAGAATAAATTAAGTAGTTTTACCATAGAACCAAAAATATGCTCGTATATTTGTTGCATACTTTTACGTTATGAAATTGCAGTTTCTACAGTGCTTGTATTTTAATTTTTCTTGACGATTGCAATTCCTAACAAACAGAAATTAAACAAAACGAGTGTGGGGAATAAGATTTAGAATAAGATTTGAGTTCTCACAACATTGAAAGCTTCTTCGTGTTGATACTGAAGGTTTTGTGAGTTTTGGAGTCCTGTTTTCCCACTTTCTTTATTGTTCTGATGCGTCGCGTCGCGTCAAAGATGGATTTTTTCAACTTTGGCGCGTCCTGAAGCATTGCTCAAAAAATGCGATGCGTGCGCTTATAAGGGCAGCGTCATGACGCGACGCATCGTGACGCGTCCAGTGTGAATTGAGCTTTACATTTCGACATCAAATTAACTTTTGATAGGGTTCAAACAAAACATAATGGGCATCTATTTCATGTAAACCTT
>JAAEPP010000296.1 GCA_024232495.1 Flavobacteriaceae bacterium | reverse complement strand
TGTAAACATACGTATTACAACAGTTCTGTCGACGGGAACAGCTTAGAACTTATTAAAACGAGGGTTTCTTATAGTTCCCCATGAAACTTAGTGAAAACTTAGCCCTGCAATAAGAGTTTACCTTAATTTCTTATAAAGTACTCATTTCCCATGGAATGAAACGATTCTGTTTGCTCTAAAACGTTGTAAACATACTTATTACCACAGTTCTGTCCATAGGAACAGCCTAGACCTTTTTACATCGAGGGTTTCTTGTAGTTCCCCATGAAATGTAGTGAAAACTTACCCCTGCAATAAGAGGTAACGTCAATTTCTTATAAAGTACGCCTTTCGCATGGAAAAAAACGATTCCGTTAGCTCTAAAACGTTGTACACATCTGTATTACAACAGTTCTGTCCAAGGCAGCAGCCTAGAACTTATTACATCGAGGGTTTTTTATAGTTTCCCATGAAACTTAGTGAAAACTTACCCCCCACAAAAAGATTTCTCCATTTCTTACAAAGTACGCCTTTTCCATGGAATAAAACGATTCCATTTGCTCTAAAACGTTGT
>JAAEPP010000295.1 GCA_024232495.1 Flavobacteriaceae bacterium | reverse complement strand
TTATAAAATATTATAGAAAAAATACAATCGGTATCTATCACTAATAAAATATGTTGATATAAAATGAGAAAACCTATTTTGATAATAAAAATTTGATGCTAAAATATTAAAAATTAAGAGTTTTCTATCAGGCACTAATTACTGCTCTTTGCAAGATTGCTGGATTAAATATTGCAGAAAACGAAAAACTTAAATAAAATAAGAATGACAATGTGTATATTTTATCTTTGAATACAATATTTAATTTATTAGGAGGGAGTTTCATAATTAATTCCTTGAATCCACCAATTTTATATATTAAAATCCCAGAAATTGTAGGAAATATGATGATCAAAACAAAAAAATGAAAAATATCCGTTTTTGTAACAGAATTTATGCCACCCAAAATAGAATAAACAGATAAAATCGTTCCGCCAATAATAATTCCCCAAAATTCATTTATTTGAAAAAAATATTTTAATATTACACCCAAAAATATAAATTGCGTGCTTGTAAAACTTATATTTTTAATCATAAGCATAATACCAGTTAAAAATTTCACTTTTTTCCCATAAAATTTTTCCATTAAATCTCCCGGCGTATAAATATTTTTAAATCTTACAATTTTACTGTCTCAAATTTGGTTTAAAGCCTCCATCTTTCAGATGGAAAATGACTTCAGTCCTTTAAATTCCTTATTTTAAATGTAAAATGTTACATTTGTGACATGGAAAATTATAGCAAAGGAAGCCATACTATTTATC
>JAAEPP010000294.1 GCA_024232495.1 Flavobacteriaceae bacterium | reverse complement strand
TTTAAAGAAGTTTACGATGTAGACACCTACCATAAAGATGTTAAAACTTATGAGGTAACAGATCAAAACAAGGATTTTATAGCTTTGTTTTATGCAGATTTTCATCCACGAGCAGGTAAAAGATCTGGTGCATGGATGACCTCGTTTAAAGCACAATACAAATCAAATACAAAAAATGAACGCCCACACATTTCGAATGTTTGCAATTTCACAAAACCAACAAAAAGTAAGCCTTCTTTGTTATCTTTTAATGAAGTAACTACCCTATTTCATGAGTTTGGACATGGTTTGCATGGAATGTTGGCAAATACTACCTACAAAGGATTGTCTGGCACCAACGTTTCGTGGGATTTTGTAGAGTTGCCAAGTCAACTTTTAGAAAATTGGTGTTATGAAAAAGAAGCTTTAGAGCTTTTTGCTAAGCATTACAAAAGTGACGAAGTAATCCCTATGGAGTTAATTGAAAAAATTAAAGCTTCAGCAACTTTTAATGAAGGAATGCAGACACTAAGACAGATAAGCTTTGGCTTATTAGATATCGCTTGGCACGGAAAAGACCCTAGTAGTATAAAAAATGTCAAAGAGTTTGAAACCCTATCATTTTCAGCTACACAACTCTATCCGGATGTTAAAAACAATTGTATGAGCACCTCCTTTTCACACATATTTCAAGGTGGTTATTCTGCAGGATATTATAGTTATAAATGGGCTGAAGTATTGGATGCAGACGCATTCAAATATTTTAAAGATCACGGAATTTTTAACAAGAAAATTGCTGCAAAATTTAAAGATACCGTATTGTCTCAAGGCGGAACTTGTGATCCATTGGAATTGTACATTAAATTTAAAGGATCGAAACCAAATCCAGAGGCTCTTTTAAAAAGAGCTGGTTTGATTTAAAAACATTACAAACCTTGAAAAATTCATTACCTTCAATTAATGATCTAAATCCAAATCTATGGGTCGACAAACACTCTGATTATTTATTTAATTATACAATTGTAAGAGTAAACGATACTGAGGTCGCTAAAGATTTAATTTCTGAAACTTTTTTAGCCGGATTAAAATCTATAAATAGTTTTAAGGGTAAAGCCTCTGAAAGAACATGGCTTATCGCCATACTAAAAAGAAAAATAATCGATCATTACCGAAAAATAAATTCAAAAAAAGGGAAAGCAGAGGTTCGAATTAATTATTCTGAGGATTCTGAGATTGATTGGCTGGAAGAAAAAGTAAGTGACCCCTATATAAAAAATGCAGAAGATCGTATTCAAAATCATGAATTAGGTTTCGCAATATTTAATTGTTTAGATAAGTTAAAAGAAAAACAAGCCAGAATATTTAAAATGAAAACCATTGATAATATAGATACGGAATCAATTTGTAAAGAATTTAATATTTCTCCGTCTAATTTATGGGTAATTATTCATCGTGCAAGAAAAGATATGGCAGCATGTTTAAAGGAAAATTGGTTTTAAATAAAACATCATGAAATGTGAAAAAGCGGGTCACTTAAGCGACAAAGATCAATACAAAGAGGTTTCATTTTGGGAAAAAATCAAACTTGTTTCACATATATTATTTTGTAAGTTTTGTAGAGAATACGTAAAAAACAATAAAAGACTTAGTGAAATCTTTAAAGAGTCTGATTTAAAAACGATGACTCGCAGTGACAAGCTAAAAATTAAGAAAAGGCTTTACGAAGAAATATTAAAATAGTGTAGCATCAAACTTGATAATCCATACCAAACTATAGGAATACTTTCTACCCAAAATGAGGAATAATATTTTGGTTCATTTTTTTTAGAAAATAAAAGAAATAAAAATAAAATAGGGATGATTAACACTAAACTATAAAGATAATTCTTATTGATTTCATCTTTATAAAATTCTAAAGCGAGTACTACAATTAATAAAAAAGTGCCGATCAATTTTGTTTTACAAACCCCTACCCTCTGCGGCAAGGTTTCGATTGTTGAGTCGTCGAATTTTAAATCTCTGATTTCAAAAGGTAGCGTAAGAATAAAAATAAATAGAAATCTTTGAATAAAAGATAACCAAACATTTTTATTTAGTAATTCAATATTTTCGTTTAAAATGGGTAGAACAACAGTTATACTAGCCCACACCAAAGCTACAATACTAATTTTAAGGCCTGTCAGGTTTCTCAAGTTTTTATTTTTATGTAAAGGGTTTGCGTATAAAAATGTTAGAATCGCTAGAAACAGGATAACAACCATTGAAACTTCTGAAAGTTGAAAATAAAAAAACAAACCTGCTGTTACAGAAATTAGTTGAATTAGCTTTAAAGATAGAGAAATTTCGTGTTTGGAAGATTTGTATATTGACACGAACTTCACAAAATTATACCCGGAAATGGTGCTAAAAAAAATGAAGAAATAAAAATATTTTAAAATTTTTATATCGAATTCGTTAGCAGTAATACCAACCAACGCACAGACTGCAAGAGCGACATGCAAACTACTTCTAATATAAATATTAAACCAATTCATCTCACAAAAATAATCATTGTAAAATCAATCACAATTAATCGTTAAAAATCAGTTGTTTTTATTTTAAAAAACATTCATTTATTGTTAAATATTGTAAATTTGCACTTCAAATTTTAACGAAGTAAAATGAACACAGATTCTTTCGCTCAAAGACATATTGGTCCAAGAAAAAGTGACCTCAGTAAAATGCTCAAAACTATTGGTGTAAACTCTATTGAACAGCTCATAGAAGAGACCATTCCAGAAGACATTCTACTTGACAAAAAGCTTTCCTTACCTAAAGCAATGTCTGAACAAGAATATCAAGAACACAACAATTTACTTAGTACAAAAAACAAACTATTTAAAACCTACATTGGACTAGGTTATCACCATACTTTTTCACCTCCTGTAATTCAAAGGAATATTCTTGAAAATCCAGGATGGTATACCGCATATACGCCTTATCAAGCGGAAATAGCTCAAGGTAGATTAGAAGCCTTGATTAATTTTCAAACGATGGTATGTGACTTGACAGGAATGGAATTGTCAAACGCTTCTTTGTTGGATGAAGCAACAGCTGCTGCTGAGGCAATGACATTACTATTTTCAGTTCGTGATCGTTCACAGAAAAAAAATAATGTTGTTAAATTTTTTGTCTCGGAAGAAATTTTCCCTCAAACCGTATCACTTTTAGAAACTAGATCAAATCCACTAGGCATAGAACTGGTTAAAGGAAATCATAAAGATTTTGATTTTTCTGATGAGTATTTTGGGGCCATGTTACAGTACCCCGGAAAATTTGGTGAAGTATATGATTACAAATCATTTGTAAACAAAGCTCAACAAGCTTCTATAAAAGTCGCAGTCGCCGCTGATATACTAAGTTTAGTTTTGCTGGAAGCTCCTGGAAACTTTGGAGTTGATGTTGTCGTCGGTACTACACAGCGATTTGGGATTCCCTTAGGTTATGGAGGACCGCACGCCGGATATTTTGCTACAAAAGAAGCTTACAAGCGTAATATCCCAGGAAGGATCATAGGTGTTACAAAAGACATGGACAACAAGCTGTCTTACAGAATGGCGTTGCAAACAAGAGAGCAACATATAAAGAGGGACAGAGCGACTTCTAATATATGTACAGCACAAGTTTTATTAGCAGTAATGGCAGGAATGTATGCTGTATATCACGGTCCAGATGGATTAAAAAACATTGCAACTAAAGTCAATAAAACAACTACAACACTTGCTAAAGCACTTGAAAAGTTAGGATTTTCTCAAACAAATTCTACTTTTTTTGACACCATCGTACTACAAGCGCAAAAAAATACAATCAAGCCTATTGCAGAAAGAAATGAGATTAACTTTTATTATATAGATGATAACAATATCAGTATTTCTATAAATGAAACTACAAGCTTAAACGACCTTCATAAAATCGTTAGTGTATTTGCTGAAGGTGCTAATAAAGATTTTGTAATGATTGACACTTTGGTTGCTGAAGTTTCAATTCCTGAGGCTTTAATCAGAAAAACGCCTTATTTAACAAATAAGGTTTTTAACACCTATCATTCAGAAACTGAAATGATGCGTTATATCAAGAAACTCGAACGAAAAGATTTATCTCTCAACCATTCTATGATTTCTCTAGGATCGTGTACTATGAAACTTAACGCAGCTTCAGAGATGCTTCCTTTGAGTAACCCAAATTGGT
The DNA here is from genome assembly GCA_024232495.1 of Flavobacteriaceae bacterium. Classification (GTDB taxonomy): domain Bacteria; phylum Bacteroidota; class Bacteroidia; order Flavobacteriales; family Flavobacteriaceae; genus Marifrigoribacter. The sequence continues at coordinate 16,843 of JAAEPP010000294.1, read as the reverse complement.
CAAGTATTCATCCTTATGTTCCTTTAGAACAAGCTCAAGGATACCAAGAAATGTTGAAAAACTTAGAAGACCAATTAACTGAAATCACAGGTTTTGCTGCAACTTCTTTGCAACCAAACTCTGGCGCACAAGGAGAATTTTCGGGTTTAATGGTGATTAGAGCTTATCACGAATCCAGAGGAGATCATCATAGAAATATTTGCTTAATCCCCTCTTCAGCTCATGGAACCAACCCTGCAAGTGCAGTGATGGCAGGAATGAAAGTTGTTGTTACTAAAGCTACGGACCAAGGAGACATTGATATTGATGATTTACGCGAAAAAGCTATTTTACATAAAGACAACCTATCATCTTTAATGATAACTTATCCTTCAACGCATGGTGTTTATGAAGCTTCAATTATCGAAATCAATCGTATTATCCATGAAAACGGAGGTCAAGTATATATGGATGGAGCAAATATGAATGCTCAAGTTGCCTTAACGAATCCAGGAGCAATTGGAGCGGATGTATGTCACTTAAACTTACACAAAACATTTGCCATTCCACACGGTGGCGGTGGTCCTGGAGTCGGTCCCATTTGCGTTGCAAAACAATTAGCCCCTTTTTTACCCAGCAATCCAATTATAAAAACTGGAGGAGAAAAAGCAATTACAGCTATCTCAGCAGCTCCCTGGGGATCAGCATTAGTTTGCTTAATTTCCTATGCTTATATCTGTATGCTTGGAGAAAAAGGATTAAAAAAATCGACTGAATTTGCAATTCTGAATGCTAATTATATAAAAGAAAGGCTACACGGTTCTTTCGAAGTGTTATATACCGGTGAAAGTGGCCGCGCTGCGCACGAAATGATTATAGATTGTCGCCCATTTAAAACTAACGGAATTGAAGTAACTGATATCGCAAAAAGATTAATGGATTATGGCTTTCATGCTCCAACGGTTTCTTTTCCTGTAGCTGGGACCATGATGATTGAGCCAACAGAGAGTGAAAGCTTAGAAGAATTAGATCGTTTTTGTGACGCTATGATTTTAATAAGAAAAGAAATTGATGAAGCCAAATTGGATCAACCCAATAATGCACTAAAGAATTCACCACATACGTTGGAAATGCTTACTAAAGACGATTGGAATTTACCATATTCAAGAGAAAAAGCTGCCTTTCCGTTGCCGTATACTAGAGAAAATAAATTTTGGCCAACGGTCAGAAGAGTAGATGATGCCTACGGAGACCGTAATTTAATTTGTACTTGTACTCCCATTGAAGAGTTTATGACAGAATAGTTAAATTTAATTATTAACCAATTAAAAAATTATCAAATAAAAAGCTTTTCTTATGAAAAGCTTTTCTATTTTTACCTTTCACAAGAAAACTAGTAGCTTATGGCTATAAAAATTACTGGTGTTGGCAGCTATATTCCCCAACAAGAGGTTCCTAATGATTCATTTTTAAAAAATGATTTTTATACTGAAGATGGTCAACGGTATAAGGTGGATAATGATATTATCATTAAAAAGTTTAAACATATAACGGGGATCTCTGAAAGACGCTATGCAAAAGATCATCTAAATAATTCTGATATCGGAGCTATTGCATCTGAAAAAGCAATTAAAAATTCCAACATTAACGCTGAAGAGTTAGACTATATAATCGCAGCTCACAATTATGGAGATGTCGCTCATGATTCCAAACAAACTGATGCAGTTCCAAGTATTGCTTCAAGGATAAAGCAAAAAATAAATATAAAAAATCCAAGTTGTGTAGCCTACGACATTTTATTTGGATGTCCCGGATGGGTGGAAGGAATGATTCAAGCAAATGCTTTTATCAAAGCAGGAATTGCCAAGAAATGTTTGATAGTAGGGACTGAAACCCTTTCAAGAGTTACCGATCGAAGCGACCGTGACGCAATGATTTTTAGCGATGGAGCAGCTGCCGTTGTATTAGAAAAAACTGATAACTCAGAAGGTGGAATACTTGCCCACGAATCTGCAACCTATGCTGTAGAGGAAGCTAATTATATTTATTTTGGCGAATCTTTTAATCCTGAAGATACCAAGAATACAAAATACATTAAAATGTTAGGGAGAAAAATTTACGAATTTGCACTCACTAACGTACCGCTGGCCATGAAAGCTTGTTTGGATAAATCAAAAGTAGATATTTCTAACATAAAAAAAATATTAATTCATCAGGCGAATGAAAAAATGGATGAAGCAATCATTCAACGATTCTATAAATTATACGGCCTAGGCATGCCAGAAAACATTATGCCAATGTCTATTAACAAATTAGGAAATTCGAGTGTAGCAACCGTACCTACCTTATATGACTTGATTCTTAAAGGAGAACTGGAAAATCATTCAATAAATAAAGGAGATCATATTATTTTTGCCAGTGTTGGTGCTGGGATGAATATTAATGCTATTATTTATCAAGTTTAATATTATCTTTTGAATCTTGTACGAAAATAATTTTCCACATAAGCGATATCAAATTACCTTAGATTTTCTTAAAAAACATATTGCAAAAAACGAATCTATATTGGATTTAGGGGTACTCAATCCATTTTCAGAGATCTTAATAAATGAAGGTTTCAATGTTACAAACACCCAAGGACAAGACCTAGATCTAAATACCTCAATTGTAAAAAAAAATAATTTTGATGTAGTAACTGCTTTTCAAATTTTTGAACACATGGTGGCTCCTTTTAATGTTTTAAGCGATATAAAAACCAATAAACTAATAGCCTCAGTTCCTTTGAGCTTATGGTTTTCGAAAGCTTATAGAAACAACAAAGACAAATGGGATAGGCATTACCACGAATTTGAAGACTGGCAATTTGACTGGCTTTTAGAGAAATCTGGGTGGAAAATTAAAGACCATGTCAAATTTGTAAATCCAGTTAAAAAAATTGGTATAAGACCCTTTTTTAGAAAGTTTACTCCAAGATTTTATTTGGTGTATGCAGAAAGAAAATAACAACAAAGGTGTTTTCATAAATTATAAGATTTGTAAATTGATATCTGATATGAAAATAAATATAATTATACCAGCTTATAATGAAGAAGAAAATATTGCTAAAACACTTCATTCTATAATCAATCAATCGATTCCTATTCATAAAATAATTATCATAAATGACAATTCAACAGATGGTACCCAAAAAATTATAGATTCTTTTACAACTAAATTTTCAAATATTGTATCAAAAGAACTAATCTCATCAAATAAACATTTACCGGGAAGTAAGGTCATTAAGGCTTTTTACAAAGGTTTTGATCTGGTTGACAAATCATATGATATCATCTGTAAAATTGATGCTGATCTTATTTTTCCATTAAATTATTTTGAAAAAATTATTGAACTTTTTAAAGAAGATACTAATGTTGGTATGGCTGGAGGATATTGTTACATTAAAAAAAACAACAACTGGATTTTAGAGTCTCTAACTAACAAAGATCACATAAGAGGAGCTCTTAAAGCCTATCGTAAAAAATGTTTTACAGATATTGGAGGTTTGAAAAACACCATGGGCTGGGATACAGTTGATGAGCTACTTGCTAGATATCACGGATGGTCGATTGCCACTGATGAAAGTTTAAAAGTTAAACATTTAAAACCAACCGGGGCTAATTATTCTAGAGAAGCAAAACATAGGCAAGCAGAAGCTTTTTACAAAATGAGATACGGATTATTATTATTTATTATAGCGACTATAAAATTAGCACTAAAAAAGAAAAGCGTTTATTTTTTTATAAACACATGTATTGGTTATTTGAAAGCTTCAATAAATAAAGTTCCTTTCATGGTAACTGTTGAAGAAGGTGCGTTTATTCGTAGCTATCGATGGAGGGGAATAAAAAAAAAGCTATTCTGTTAAAAGGTTTCAAAAATCTTTAATGCCTGCGTTTTTAATAGATAGTTTATATGTATTTTTGACCTTAAAACCATAGTATGAAATTCTGTTTTAAACCTTTTTTATTTCTGTACTGTTGTATGGGTATCGTACTATCTTGTAATACCAAAAAAGAAGTAACACTTGTCGCCGAAAAAAACTCAATAACAAAACCTAAAAATATAATTTTACTTGTAGGTGATGGTATGGGATTAAGTCAAGTTTCTGCGAGTCAGTTTTATAACAAAAGTAAATCAAATTTTGAGCGTTTTCCTGTTATTGGACTTATTAAAACTTCTTCTGCCAGCGAACTAATCACTGATTCAGCTTCGTCAGCAACGGCTTTTGCTAGTGGAATCAAAACATACAATCGTGCATTAGGAGTTAATTTAGATACCACATCAGTCAAAACTATTGTAGAGGAGGTCTCAGAAATTGGAATTTCAACAGGAATTATTTCAACCTCTTCTATTACCCATGCTACCCCTGCCGCTTTTTATACCCACACAAAAAAAAGAAGTATGGCTGAAGATATTGCCTCTCAATTAGTAACTTCTGGAATTGATTTTTTTGCTGGAGGTGGTAGCGACTACTTTACCAATCGTGAAGATAATAGAGATCTTATTTTAGAATTAGAAGAAAAGAATTTTAAAATGAATTTAAACTCTTTACCGACTAGTATCAAAACTGACTTTTCAAAAAAACAAGGATATTTATTAGCCCCTAAAGGATTACCAAAAATATTAGAGGGGAGAGGAAATTTTTTATCGGATGCTACAACACTTGCCTTAGACTATTTATCTACTAATGAAAATGGTTTTTTTTTAATGATAGAGGGTGCCCAAATAGATTGGGGTGGTCACGATAATGACGCAGACTATTTAATAAGTGAATTAATTGATTTTGACAATACCATAGGAGTCGTATTGGACTTCGCAGAATCAAATAAAGAAACATTGGTTATCGTAACAGCTGATCATGAAACTGGTGGTTTTACGCTAGGGCAAGAAAATGGAGACTATAATAAAATTAAACCTGTATTTTCAACTACTGGACATTCTGCTACCATGGTTCCTGTTTTTGCTTCAGGCCCTAGTGCCGGACTGTTTGGGAGTATCTATGAAAATACTGCTATTTATGACAAAATGAAATCTTTATTTTTTAAAAATTATAAAAACTAATTTCCTTTTAATTTAATATTTTAGCATTAGTGAAAAAACCAATTAAGTACATACATGACATTGGATCCTATTTTTTAATGCTAAAAAAAGTATTTAGTAGTCCTACTAAAAAATCGGTGATGAAAGAACTGATTTTAAAAGAAATTGATGACTTAATCATCAAATCTTTAGGAATTGTCGCTTTTATCTCTTTTTTTGTTGGAGGTGGAATTTCTATTCAAACTGCTCTAAACCTTGAAAACCCACTTATCCCAAAATCTTTGATAGGGTTTGCTACTAGACAATCTATTATTCTAGAATTTGCACCAACGTTTATGTCTATAATTATGGCTGGAAAAGTTGGCTCTTTTATTACTTCTAGTATTGGATCTATGAGAGTTACAGAGCAGATTGATGCATTGGAAGTGATGGGTATTAATTCTTTAAATTATTTAGTTTTTCCAAAGTTAATTGCTATGTTTTTCTATCCATTTATAATAGCGATAGCAATGTTTTTGGGAATATTTGGTGGATTTTTGGCTGGAGTATATGGAGGGTTTACAACCGCAACTGATTTTACAATTGGACTGCAAGATTCTTTTTATCCATTTCATCTTGCATATGCTTTTATAAAAACATTTTTATTCGCAATTATTTTAGCTACTGTACCTTCATGGCAAGGATACTATATGAGAGGTGGAGCGCTAGAGGTTGGTAAAGCGAGTACAAACTCGTTTGTATGGACAAGTATCATTATAATTTTAACTAATTATATTGTTACACAATTACTCTTAAGCTAATGATAAAAGTAACTGAAATAAAAAAGAGTTTCGGAGGAGATGAAATTTTAAAAGGAATTTCTACAACATTTGAAAAAGGAAAAACTAATCTAGTCATTGGAAGAAGTGGGAGCGGAAAAACGGTGATGTTAAAATGTATGGTAGGGTTATTTAAACCAAACTTCGGCGAAATATTATTTGAAGATAAAGCTATAAGTAAAATGGATTCTGAAGCTCACAGAGTTTTACGAGAAGAAACCGGAATGTTATTTCAGGGAGGTGCTTTATTTGATTCTATGAATATTGAAGAAAATGTAATGTTCCCACTACGAATGTTTTCAAATAAAGAAAAACCTGAAATGCTCCTGAGAGTCAATGAAGTATTGGAACGAGTTGATTTAAAAAATATTAATAATAAATTCCCTTCCGAGATATCAGGTGGAATGAAAAAAAGAGTGTCAATAGCTAGAGCAATTGTGAATAATCCAAAATATCTCTTTTGTGATGAACCTAATTCAGGATTGGACCCAAAAACAGCAACCTTAATAGATCAATTAATTCAAGAAATAACCAGAGAGAATAATATTACAACTGTTGTTGTTACCCATGATATGAATTCAGTGATGGAAATAGGTGAAAAAATTGTTTTTTTAAAAAATGGTAAATTAGTTTGGCAAGGATCTAATCTTGAAATATTTAAAACTGATAATAAAGATGTAACTGATTTTGTATATTCTTCTGATTTATTCAAAAAAATAAGAACTATTCAATTAAATGAACATTAATTTTAGATCACTATCAGTTCACATCCAAATAATTATACTATTTTAGATAAAATTTAAAAAAAAATGAAAAAAATGAAAAAAAACTTACTTTTAATTTTTGCTATTATAAGTACCTCTTCAATTATTGCGCAGGTATCGTTCACTAACAGAAATGACTTGATTGGAAATTATGAAGGGAGTACCTCAATTACTGTTGATATGAATGGTGATTATTTAGACGATTTTGTAAGAGTTTCAGGAAATGGTGTAGGTATAGATTATCAGCAGGAAGACGGTAGCTTCGAGTCTGTATTTATTGCCATGATGATTCAGTGGATTCCTGATTGGAGTGCTGCTGCTGCCGATATTGATGGAAACGGATATACTGATCTTTTGTTGGGTAATGGACAGAGAGCCTCCTTTTTATTTGCAAATGACGACGGAACTGCTTTTACAGAACAAGTTTTTTCAGATCTATATATTTTCTCTCAACGAACTAACTTTGTAGACATTGATAATGACGGAGATTTAGATGCGTTTATATGTCATGATGTTGATGGTAATCATGCCTACAGAAATGATGGGGGGCAAAATATGATTTTAGATTTTGATCTGATTCAAACACTTGATCTTGCTGGAAATTATGCTTCTTTATGGGTAGATTATGATAACGACGGAGACACCGATATGCATTTAACAAAATGTCGTCAAGGTTCATCACCTGGTGATCCAGAGAGAACTAACGCTATGTATAGAAATAATGGCGACGGTACTTATACTGAAGTTGCTGAATCTCTTGGAATAGCAGATAACGAACAATCCTGGGCAACCGTTTGGCAAGATTTTGATAATGATGGAGATTTTGATGCCTTTTGTGTAAATCATAGTGATGCAAATCGTTTTTATGAAAATGATGGAAATGGAGGTTTTAACGATATTATAGAATCTACTGGTATTAACCCTACAGATCTTGGAGCTTGGGAAAATCACGGGGCCGATTTTAATAATGATGGCTACATTGATATATTATCAGAAATGGCCAGAGAGTTATATATGAATAATGGTGATATGACTTTTACCGGCTTTGACTTGCCTTTTGATGAAGGAGCGGTAGGAGATTTTAATGGTGACGGATATCTTGATGTTGGAAGAAGCGGAAACCTTTGGATGAACGACGGCGGAACCAATAACTGGGTGAAATTTGTTTTAGAAGGGGTAGAAAGTAATTCACACGGTATAGGTGCAAGAATTACCATTAACGGTGATTGGGGTTCACAAATAAGAGAGATTCGTTCAGGTACGGGTTATAGTCACATGAGCTCATTGATTGCTCATTTTGGATTAGGAACTAGTACAGAGATTGAATCTGTACTAATAGAATGGCCTTCAGGAACTGTTGATTTTATTGAAAACGTAGATATAAATACACAACATGTTTTTGTTGAAGGTGAGAATTTAGGGGGAAGCGACTTTGAATTTGATCAAGTAAATTTATATCCAAATCCAACAACTTCAGTACTAAATTTTTCAAAAAATAATATTGTAGGAACCGCTGTAAGAGTTATAGACTCGAACGGAAAAATAGTTCTTAATACGATAGTTTCACCAAATAGTAATATCAATGTGGAAACACTAACTAGCGGAGTATATTTTGTTCAACTAGAAATAGAAAATAAAAATGTTAGTTATAAATTTATTAAAAAATAATAATTTATTTACTTTTAATAAAAAAGGCTGTCTAAAACGACAGCCTTTTTTAATCTATAATAAGTAACGTATCTAACTTTAGTTTATACTTTAACCATTTACTTAAACTTTTCATATCCTTTTCCCTACTCCTTTTCAAATATTTAGTATCCCATTTGATTGAGAAAACTGGGATTGTGTCTGTTGTTTCAAAATCAGTGGTTACTTTATTATAATAACTAATTGACTGAATTTCGTTGTAATTCATTTTAACTTCCCTACTAATGTCATCAAATCGAAGCTCCTTAACTTTGATACTAGTAAGCTTATCCTCTAAAAATTTAATTTTTGCTTCTTTATCTTTCAGTAATTGTTCATTCTTTTCATAAAGCTCATCCAATATATCAAACTTTAATTTACCAGATAATTCTTGTGCCATATCACCACTTTGATCAGCAGCTTGAAAAATTTCTAAAGTCGTATTAGTTAAATTAGAATTTTCCTTTAACTCATTTCTCCAAAGCTCTATAACAGTCTCAGGAACTAATCTCCCAATTAAATAAACTTCAATTTTATTTGAATCATAATCTTGATTAGATTTTAAAATAACAGCTCCTTTGTGTTTGACACTAGTCGTAATAAATTCTTTTGCCTTGTTCTCAAAAACCTGAACTTTTAGAAGGTTTAAAAATAAAATAACACTTGGAACTATTACAATAATAGCAATACTAGTCGCAATTTGAGCTATTCTTTTTCTACGTTTTGAATTGGCATATTTTACCATTGGGAATCGTAAAATTTTTGCAATTAAGAAAGTGGTTAAGGCTATAAAAACAGCATTAATAGAAAATAAATAGATAGCTCCACCAGCATAATTAATATTCCCTATTGCTAAGCCGTATCCAACGGTACACAATGGAGGCATTAGTGCTGTGGCTATGGCAACTCCAAATATTACACTCGCCATAGTTCCCTTTTTTGTTTTAGCAACAATTAAGGCTAATCCGCCAAAAATAGCTATCAATACATCTAGTATTGTAGGATAGGTTCTAGCTAGTAACTCTGGAGTCTCTTTGGTAAGTGGTGATATTGAAAAATAAAGATATGCAGTGATCACACTCAAAGCGACCATAACACCTAAGTTAATTAAAGACTTTTTTAAAGTTTCTACATCATTAATTGCTACGGATAAGCCTAAACCAACAATAGGACCCATCAATGGAGAAATTAACATGGCACCAATAACAACTGCTGCACTACTAACATTTAGTCCTATAGAAGCCACAAATATGGAAAAAATTAATATCCAAGCATTGTGTCCTTTTATGGAAATATCTGTTTTAACACTCTCTATAGTAGTTTCTCGATCGGTTTCTTCTCTGAGATCCAAAAGTTCTTTAAAGAAAAGTTTTAATCCTTGCCAAGCAGATTCTTTTATTTGGTCAAATTGTTGGTCCTCAGTAATTTCATTAGAATCTTCCATCTTTTTATTTTCCTCCATCACAAGTATTTATAATTATTCTCAATTTTTAATTCGGGGATTTTTTTTATTTAAGATGATTAAAAATAATCTTTTATTTTAAAAAAACCTTTTTTTTGAACTTAAAGTAATTCAACCTCAGCATTTGGGTTAAATAAATATACTTTTCCCGTAGAAATTTCAATACACTCAAAACGTTTAACTCGTCTTGGTCCTCTTTTGAAAATCTTTCCGTTATAAAGTCTAAATCTGCTACCTAAGGGTATTTCAAATACATAATTTTTATCGTTTGGAGAATCGTATTCTTTCAAGGCTAAAGATAAGTTTGTATCAGTATCACTGCTAGCTTTTGGGTTTTTAAAATGAATCGCTAAAAAGGGTAATAATTTATTTGGAAATATTTCTGGCCTTAGATAAGGTAGCATTAATTGCTGAAAAGTTCTTTTCCATTCAATTCCATGGGGTTTAATTGTATCCCCATGTTTTTTAAAAGCTATTAAATGAGCTATTTCGTGAATTAATGTTATTAAAAATCGAAAAGTGTTTAGATTGGAGTTAACTGTAATTTGATGTTGCCCATTGGACATTTTTCTGTAATCACCGTGTCGAGTTACTCTTTCATTAACGATTTTGAGATGAATATTATGTGCAGTAATTAATTGAAAAACAGAAGCTACTGAAGCTTGAGGAATATATTTTCCAAGTATTTTTGACATTAGTTACATTAAGGGGTAGAATTAGAAACTTGAAGGACTTTACCATTATATAATTGTTGTCCACTAATTGAAAACTGCATAATATATTTAGCCATTTGTATTGCAGAAATACTCGCCTCATATCCAGGAAAAGCTTCTTCAAGCATTTCAGTTTGAACAGCACCCAATGCCAACACATTAAATGAAGGTCCTTTTTCTTTATACTCTTCTGCCAATAGCTCTGTAAGGGTAATTAAAGCTCCTTTACTACTGCTGTAAGCACTCAAGCCAGGAAATTTCATACTTCCTTGGATCCCCCCCATACTACTAATATTTACAACATGACTCTCTTTATGCATGAAGGGGAGTATTGCTTTAGTTAGAGCAGCTGCACCAAAAACATTCACGTCATAAACATTGATAAATTCATCTATGGAGGTCTCAGCAAATGGTTTGTTTAAAAGAGCTCCAGAATTATTAATTAAAATATCTACTTTTTCCCAATTTTCTGCTACAAACTTGGAAGCAGATTTAATATCGTCTGAATCTGTTATATCAAAAGGAAAAATAGTACAACCACTGAGATTCATACTAGATATGGGTGCAGCGTTACGCGATAAAGCCAAAACATTAAAGCCTGCGTCTGTGAACAACTTTACAAGTTCGTAACCTATTCCTCTACTGGTTCCTGTGATAACAACATTTTTCATTTACACAAACATGGTTACAGGGTTTTCAACATATGTTCTAAAAGTCTGCAAAAAAGATGCTCCGGTAGCACCGTCTACAGTTCTGTGGTCACAAGCAAGAGTAACAGTCATTGTATTGCCAACAACTATTTGTCCATCTTTTACAATTGGTTTTTGAACAATAGCTCCAACAGAAAGTATTGCAGAGTTTGGTTGATTTATAATAGAGGTGAATTCTTTTATTCCAAACATCCCTAAATTAGATACTGTAAAGGTGCTACCTTCCATTTCTTCGGGTGTTAGTTTTTTATTTCTTGCCTTAGTCGCTAATTCTTTTACATTGGTTCCAATTTGACTGTAGGTCATTTGGTCGGCAAATTTTAAGACAGGTACTAGCAAACCGTCATCTACTGCTACCGCAACTCCAATATGTATGTGTTTTGCAATTAAAGTGGAGGTGTCAGTCCAGTGAGAATTAACTTTTGGATGTTTACGTAATGCCATCGCACTGGCTTTTACCACCATATCATTATAAGAAATTTTAACATTCGGATCTGAATTAATGGCAGCTCTCGCAGAAATTGCACTGTCCATATTTAGCTCAATGGTCAAATAATAATGGGGAGCCATAAATTTTGATTCTCCAAGACGTTTGGCAATAACCTTTCGCATTTGAGAATTTTTTACCTCTTCAAAACTTTCTTCTCCTACAGGTGTGTAGGATGCAGAAACAGACGAAACTTGTTGGTAATTTTCTATATCCCGTTTTATAATTCTTCCTTGTTCTCCGCTTCCTTTTAATTGCGATAGGTTGATTCCTTTTTCTTCAGCCAACTTTTTTGCAAGTGGTGAGATAAATATTCTTTGATTTGAAATTGTATCAGTTAAAACTACTGGTGTTTTTGGAGTTTCAAATTTCACTTCTTCAACAACGGGAATAGTAATTTCATTTTCAGCTTGAACAGGAGTACTTTTATCGTTTGAAGAATAATTTTCCAGTAAGCCAGAAACATCGGTACCTTTTGGACCAATTATAGCTAACACTGAATCTACCAGAGCTGTTTCTCCCTCTTTTACTCCTATCTCTAATAAGACACCAGAATAGAAAGATTCAAACTCCATCGTTGCTTTATCAGTCTCTATTTCAGCGAGTATATCGCCTTCCTCAACGGTATCACCTTCTTTTTTATTCCAAGTAGCAACAGTACCTTCTTCCATGGTATCACTTAAACGAGGCATCGTTATCACTTCTACTCCATTTGGAATCAGTTTTTGAGAACTCTCCGTCGATTCTGTAATCTTAGGTTCTGAAGTAGGTATTGGTTCTTGCGCTTCATCCAATTTAGCAATAGTTGAACTATCTGCATTGATAAGATCTGAAATATCTTCTTTTGGGTCGCCAATAATAGCTAATAACACATCAACTGGTGCGGTCTCTCCTTCTTGGACACCCACATGAAGTAGCGTTCCTTCATTAAAAGATTCAAACTCCATCGTTGCTTTATCAGTTTCAATTTCGGCTAAAATATCTCCTTCCGAAACTTTTTCACCTACTTTAAAAAGCCATTTAGCTACGGTCCCTTCCTCCATTGTGTCGCTTAAACGCGGCATATTTATAACTTCTGCCATATAAATTTATATTTTATGTGATAAAAAGGGGTAATCTTCTTGCTCGTATACAACATCGTACATTACGTTTTTATCAGGATAGGGTGAATCCTCGGCAAATTGCTCGCATTCAGCAACTAAATTCTTCACTTTTTGATCGATTCTATTTATTTGTTCTTCTGTTGCGTATTTCTTATCTAAAATGATGTTTTTGATGTAACTAATGGGATCTTCCTCTTGCTTGTCTGCTACTTCTTTTTTGGTTCTATAATGTTGTGCATCACTCATAGAATGTCCTCTGTAACGATAGGTTCTAATTTCTAAAAATGTAGGTCCATTTCCACTTCTTGCTCTTTTTATAGCCTCATCAAGAGCTTCAGCTACTACTTCAGGCTTCATTCCATCGACAGGTTTACAAGGCATGTCATAGGCCAATCCCATTTTCCAAATTTCTGAATGATTCGCGGTTCTCTCAACAGAGGTACCCATGGCATAACCGTTATTTTCAACACAAAAAACAACTGGCAAATTCCACAACATTGCTAAATTCATAGTTTCATGGAGCGAACCTTGACGCATAGCTCCATCTCCCATGAATGTCAATGTCACACCACCTTTATTAAAATATTTATCAGCAAATGCAAGACCTGCTCCTAAAGGAATTTGTCCTCCAACAATACCGTGCCCTCCATAGAATCTATGTTCTTTAGAAAATATGTGCATTGAACCACCTAAACCAGAAGAGGTTCCGGTACCTTTTCCGTACAACTCTGCCATGACTTTTTTTGGATCCACCCCCATACCTATAGGTTGTACATGATTTCTGTAAGCAGTAATCATTTTGTCCTTGGTAAGATCCATTACATGAAGTGCTCCTGCTAGGATTGCTTCTTGACCATTGTATAAATGAAGAAACCCTCTTACTTTTTGTTTGATGTAAACCTGAGCAAGTTTGTCTTCAAATTTTCTCCAGAAGTACATATTTTCGTACCAATCGAGGTATGTTTTTTTCGTAATTTTTTTCATAATGTTTTCACTATTATAAAATTAGGTAATTTTAAATATAGCAGACAAAAATACTATATTATTAGCATCTACAAAATTATAATTCTTAAAAGAATTATAAACAAAAAAAAACGAAAAGAATTAACCTTTAGTCAGACAATAAAAAACCTTTAAAAAGGATTGGAAAGGAATGTAGATTATAAAAAAGTATTATCAAAAATCAAGGGTAAAATATCTTTTACGGAATTGGATTTTACGACCTTACCCGATTCTCCCATAAAATATATTTCGATTAAAGAGTTTTGTTTAACCTCATACTCTGCCAAGACTTGTCTACAGGCACCACAAGGGGGGACCGCTTTAGTTGTTTTACTATGGAGTGATTTTGCAGAAATAGCCATAGAATGAAACGTGGCCTCTGGATATTGAGATCCAGCATAAAATATAGCTACTCTTTCGGCGCAAAGTCCGGAGGGATACGCTGCGTTTTCTTGATTATTACCTGTAATAATCTCTCCTGAGTTTAATTGCAAAGCTGCACCTACTTTGAAGGAAGAATAAGGCGCATAAGCTCTATCTCTAGCTTTATGCGCCTTATCCATAAGTTTTTGGATCGAAACTGGTAGCTTTGAAACACTCTCAAATACTTCTAAATTTATTTCGATTTTTATATTTTTCACAAGAGTCTAGTATTCGTCATACTCATCACCAAAGTTAAATGTTAAACCAAAACGAAGGGTTCCTTCTAATGGACTAACTACTTTTGAAGTGGAGATTAAATATGAAATATCAATATTAATGGTGGTGTACTTAAATCCAGCACCTAATGAAAAAAACTTTCTAGCACCTTTTGTTTCATGTTCGTTAAAGTATCCTGCTCTAAAAGCGAAAACATCTCTATACCAATATTCTGCTCCTAATGCCCATGTTAACTCATTGAGCTCTTCACTAAATCCATTTGGTGCATCGCCAAAGGATTGAAATACGCCCTTAAAAAAATTGACATTTGGGTCTTGGCCCTTGTAAATAACTCCATTTGTATCGCTTATAAGGGTATCTACATTTGGATCATAAACACCATCACCATCTAGATCTTCAAAGGTTCTCTCGGTTCCATAAATTGGTGGCGTTGGCACTAGTAGTTTATTAAATTGTGCAGTTACACCAACGGTATTATATTCATCTAATATGAAATCAAATCCTGCACCTAGAGCAAGATTTGTGGGTAGAAAACTTTCTTGACCAGTCTCATCATATTTTAGTTTAGATCCTAAATTTGAGATATTAATTCCAGCTCTCCATCGTCCATCAAAACTATTCATTGGTATTTCTTCACTTTGATAATAGGATGATATATCTACCGCAAAAGTGCTCGCAGCATTCGCGTCTTCAATAGCTGTTTGTAATTTTAAATCGGACCGTATGTATCTACCAGTTACTGCAAGCGCAATACGTTCGCTGACTCTCAAAGAATAGGTAAGATCAAATAACATTTCGTTTGGTTTTACAATAAGTGGCTCTTGATCGACAGTTTCTCTTAATTCAATCTCTCCACTACTAAAATATCTAAAACTTGCTCCTACAGCGCTTTGTTCATTTATTCTATTGTAGTAGGTTATGTTACCTAAAAATACATCATTTACAAGCTTACCAAGATAGGGCGTGTAGGTCACCCCTATTCCTTGTTTGGATAAAGCAAAAGCGGCTTTTGAAGGATTCCATTGTTGTGAAAATGCATCGGCAGAGGTTGCAACACCCATATCTGCTAAACCGGCAGCTCTTGGGTCTGCCCCAATAAGTACAAAAGGAACTCCAGTTGTAATCACTCTTGAATCATTCGAGTTGGGTGTAATTGTAGTAATTACATTTTGAGCAAATGTGTTGTTTGTAAAATAAAATAACAAGGTAAAAATTAATACTTTTTTCATTTGGTTAAAAATTTGTGCAAATATAAATTTAATTTTATAGAATAACGAGTTTTTCATATTTTTCGACTCGTTTGTTAGTAAGCGTTGAATTTACGGTGAGCTTGTATACGTAGACTCCTTTAGCTATAGATTCACCAAAATCGTCTTTTCCATCCCAAATAATATCTCTTGATAAAAATCCATCGGTAGTAATGATTTGGTTTTTTGTCCAAATTACTTTACCCGTAACTGTAAATACTTGAATTTGGACCTCCAAGGGCTCGAAAGGTCGATTATGATTGAACCAAAATTCTGTATAATCGACAAAGGGATTTGGATAATTTAAAATATTGGTAATTTTTAAATCATCATTACCAGCCACTAAAAATTGTATTTCGGAAGTTGCAGAGTTATTATAAACATCCCAGGCTTTGAAAGTTAAGGTATGTAATCCTACCTCTAAATCTCTTAATGTGAAAGAAGCGGTACCATTTGAATAATCATCTACATCCGCTTGGTAATAATCATTAATTATAAAAGGATTGGATTCATCTCCATCGATAATAGCGATCATGTCATGGCCTATTCCACTTGCTGTATTTATTCCATTTTCGTCTGAGAGTTTTGCAATTAATATTGGTGAGTTGTTAGTAACACCACCTGACACAAAGCTTTCATCGTTCATAAAAAGATTGATTAAAGGTCCTTGATTGTCTTCTGGGGCATCTTCATTTAAACCTCCAATTCTGACGTTTGAATTATATCCAGTTTGGTTATTTAATGAATTATCTCTCTGTGAATAAAAACTTACACGTCCTGCACCAAGGGGTATTTGAGTATCTCTGGGCATAATAAAATCAATTTCAAAAACTCCATCAGAAACAGTAGCTTTACCATTAAACAACACTCCGCCCAAAGTAGTAAAGTCCATTATTAATAATTCGCCCGATTGAGTGACACCGTCATTACCAAGAGTGCTCCGCTCCCTGTTTTTATCGAACAACTTAACCTCAAGCACACCATCATAGTCCGCTAAAATATTTCCATTGTTATCTCGAATTTCTCCACCTAATTTAACCTTGTCTAACGCTTTTAGAATTTCTGTTGATTCTAAAATAGGTACATCATTTAAAGTAGTTAATTCAATTTTCTGTCTAGGGAAAGCTAGTCGC
>JAAEPP010000293.1 GCA_024232495.1 Flavobacteriaceae bacterium | reverse complement strand
TATTCTGGTATGGGAAGAGTAAAAGAAAATTGCTCAAAATGTGATTTAAAATATAATATCGAACCTAGTTTTTATCAAGGCTCTTACTACGTTACTTATGGTTTAGGAGTGGCATTATTTATAGCCGTTTGGATTTTACAGTTACTCTTTTTTCCAGGTGTTGGCCCTGGAACTTTACTCCTAGCTATGTTGGTATCGCTACTTATCTTTTCTCCCCTACTTTATGCTTTATCAAAAATTGTGTGGATCAACTTTTTTGTGAAGTTTGAAAAAAAGAAAAATTAATATTAAAAATTGTCTCTGATTATTTTAAAATAAACTTCGTTTTACTTTTAATAAAAAGATTGTAGATTTACAATATGATAGAGGTTTTAAAAAATAATTACGGTCATCTATTCGAAGATGAATTAATCAGTGAAATTAATAGGATTGGAACTTTAAAAAAAGTCCCCGAAGGGCAAAAATTAATTGAAATTGGACAGTATATTAAATCCATGCCTTTATTAATAAGTGGGGCTATAAAAATAATGAGAAACGATGATGATGGTGACGAATTGTTGCTGTATT
>JAAEPP010000292.1 GCA_024232495.1 Flavobacteriaceae bacterium | reverse complement strand
GCACTGTGGACTCTTGGGTGTGCAAAGTCCTGATCATGGGAGGATCATGGGAGGATCATGGGCGGATTACGGAGGGACCATCAAGGATCATGAAAGGATCATGAGAGGATCACGGGAGGATTAAGGGTGGATCATGGAAGGGGGTTCTTGGAGGGTGCTTGGGTGCCTTTGGGGGCCCTGGGGGGCCCTGGGGGGCCCCTGCGGGGGGCCCTGGGGGGCCCTTGGGTGGGGGGGCCCTTGTGGGGCCGTTGGGTGCCCTTACAACCACCACCACCACAGGGGCGGGTGAGGCAAAGCAAGGCAGACTGCAGGGTGGGCACCCTCACATACAAGGGTCACATCAGGGAAGTTGTCTAAAATCCAAAGATCTTGATGAACTTGAGATTTTTTGTAAGATTCGGACT
This sequence comes from Flavobacteriaceae bacterium, assembly GCA_024232495.1. GTDB lineage: Bacteria > Bacteroidota > Bacteroidia > Flavobacteriales > Flavobacteriaceae > Marifrigoribacter. The sequence continues at coordinate 295 of JAAEPP010000292.1, read as the reverse complement.
CTAGTGACATGTCCCATCCATCAGAAATAGTCGAAATGACCTTTTTATACTTAAATCATGATGTCCAATTATTACTGGTTTGTGAACTAAAACCTACTCCTTATCTCACACCTCCTCTTAGCAGCCGGAATTGGAACAACACACGGACGGGACAAATAGGCCGGGATTAGCAGTCTGTCATGGAGCAACAGGCGAGCCTTGGTCCACCGGGACCCGGGCCATGGCTTCCAGGGATCTAGGCCGGGCTAGGGACCTGGGCCAGGCCACGGCAGGGACCTGGGACAGGCTACGGCAG
>JAAEPP010000291.1 GCA_024232495.1 Flavobacteriaceae bacterium | reverse complement strand
GGATAGCCTTGGCGGCAATATCTACATCTTGGATGTCAGAAGCTCCGGCGGCTTACTGCTCAAGAAGCTGACCTATAGGTCGGCACCTGTGCCTGCCACTCATGGCGATGGTCACCTTCCTTCTGGACAGGATGGTCATGTACTTATTCACAATGGCACTGAGTACACGAGCGTGGACAACGATGCGATCAGCAACTTGGTTGCAGACGACATCCAAGGCTACTACGGTCTGCTGACAAACTTCTACTTCACGGGTGCTGTGCCAACAGTCACAGAGATCGATGAAGATGATGTGGACAACTGGGTTGATATGAACTTCGATGTTGATGCACTGGGCAACTTCGATAACAGGCCTTCACTTATGAAGGCGGCCAATGCTGTTGGTCACACTGGTGCTGGTACACCCGCAGATCCTGTGGTCTTCCTGATCGAAGGACTGACAACCCGTGCTTCCGTAAACTTCCGTGCATCGCTTACATTCGAGCCAGATGTTGATGAGGCACAACTGGAGACGAGACTGTTGTTTGATCGACACAGCGGAACTACTCCTAGCGACCAGTTCCCTATTGCAGATGTGTCGTTGAATATGAACAACGGTGCAGACATTGAGTACGATGCAGAGCCTATGCTCTCCTTCTTCGTTGGTGACACGATTGACACCAATGGCGTAGGCGACGCAGGCCAGTGCCGCTTCCAAGGCCGTTCAACAGTTGAAGGCACGCTGCGTATGCGGGCACTCACTTGGTACATTCAATCCTAGAGGAATCATTTGATGGCGAAAATACAAATCTACGGAGACAGCAACAAAGGTTGTATCTTCTTCGACGGCTCAACAGTCGAGCCAAAGTTCCTTGGAACGATCATTGCACCGGTTAAGGCAGACGAGACAGATCGTGTTGTCATCCAGCGTACAGACCGTGTTGAGCGTGATGGTGTTACAT
>JAAEPP010000290.1 GCA_024232495.1 Flavobacteriaceae bacterium | reverse complement strand
CATAAATATATGGTTGGCCCTGCTGGGCCGTACACATTTATGTGGCACATTTCTTTCTATGTATGCTTTACAATATCGTAAAGCATATAAGAGTTGTGCATCTGGGCCCTGATAGTCATAATTGACTTCCTACGGGAGCAAAATATAATCTTAGGGCGTACAGTTGCAGAGGTTTTATCAAATTTTAGCTACCATATTGATATAATTTTGCTAATCTTTTTATATGTGGAGGTTACTCCTAGTGTGCTCTATCAAATCATACTTCGAAATTGAAAATGTGATTGAAATTGATAAAGATATTAATCATTTTGTGCCTCTTAGGCCGTACACCAGAGAAAAAAACGTTTCTAATTTATTTTCCTAAATATCAAAATTCAGTGATTTGAAGCAATTTCAAACTTTACCATTGGAATACACGCTTACTAACTCCTTACTTTAAATGATGAGCTATGTCATATTCATATCCCTTGCACAGTTGAATTATAATTAGTTTATATATAACTCTTAGGACGTACTCTTAGGACGTACAGACTTTTCCCTCGCCAAATATAGAACAAATAACCCATCTCAGGTCTTTAAAATTTCGAACATGGTAAACACTAGATGCCATAAGTATGAAATATGACCTAAATCTCCTAGGACTGCCACAAAATTAAATTATAACTATCTCACAATTTTTCATGGAAATAGTAAAGTCCAACCCCTCGAAACTATAGACACACAAATATTAAAAGTCAAATCTTTTAGTATCATCTATTTCTGGATTTTTTCCAATGAACATCCTTGTTTATATGTCAGAATATAATAAAATTGATAAATACTGAGAATTTATATCTAAATTTTCCATAGATATTGATTTTTTTAGCCACCTAGAAAATAATCCTCTTAGGGCGTACATAATACTTTTCTAAATAACTCTTAGTATATTTGTTTTTAGTGGGTGACCTCTTAACAGAGTATGTGTCTAAACCATGTTGCGTTATATCTAAAACAAATTTATTATGGTGTTGGTGGTTTTGTTATTAAATAAACTTTTCTAAATTTTGCCTCTTAGGCCGTACAGATGAAGACAGATTTTTAAAAGCTATTTTTTCAAATATGCTTTTTACCTTTGTAGGATTTAGGCACTCTTGGCCTGTGATTACCTCATGTACTATACAGTTATATATGTCTTTCATAAGAATAAACTTTGTAAAAGTGATTTTTTGAGAGATACAAACCATCAATTTTGTTTGCTTTTAATCTGGAAAATCTATATGAACTTCTGAAGCCTCCACGTCTTGATATAGACATAAAATAGGAAAAATAAATATTTTTTTATTAAATATACGATCTATATTTATATATTATGATAAGAAATTAAAGCTTTGACCATTTTGAAAATATCATAGGGTGGTTGACTATATTATATTTTGCTCCACAAAGAGTAACCTTGATAAAAGGATCTTCAGTAACAAGTGACCTGACCTAACGAATATTTAAAGTAAACAATGCCTAGTCCAAGTCAGTTGTCAGACCAGTAGGACGTTTCCT
>JAAEPP010000289.1 GCA_024232495.1 Flavobacteriaceae bacterium | reverse complement strand
TCGACTATTTCTAAAAACTCACCATGTTCCCATAGGGGTACTCGAGCAGTCAAAAACTATGTTGAATATTGAGCTATTTGGCACATTCTGTGCGATTTTGGAACAGATTGAATCAAGTTGCGGGTCCCGTACAGAGGTCCAAAGTGGACCATATTGGAGGGTTGGTATCTCGGCAACGGTAAGAGATGCGTTGATGGTGTCAACGAGAGCTGTATAGAAACCGGGGTCGAATAGTACGTTCTGAAAGTTTCAGGTGGATTGGGCGTGTCTGTGACGTCATACGGACATGTGTGCCAGAGCGCGTTTGGCACACATTTTGTAACCTGAATAACTTTTTCTCTGTAAGAGGTATCTCGGATTTTTTTTTTGATCTGAGTTACCTGGGTCAAGGGGAGCAAGTTGATGTATTGCAAGTTGGTCCATCACGTGTGTGACGTCACCGGGGATGTGCCCGGTACGGACCGAAACGACCCATCTCGATGGCACATATCTCCAAAGTGGTACAAGATATCGAAAAAGTGTGACGGCCGTTCAATACAAACATGGGGTGAATT
>JAAEPP010000288.1 GCA_024232495.1 Flavobacteriaceae bacterium | reverse complement strand
TGCGTTCCACTGCTGAGAACGCTGGTATTATCTGTCCGGCGCAGACTCTGCTGCGGACGGAAATACCACATTTCCGACAGACGGAGATACATAAATTCCCAATTTATTATCGAAGTCTGCGGATTGCACCGTCAATCCACCGTGCAGTGCACCGTGGATTGCCGGTGGACCACCAATCCAACCGGATGATGGCACAACATCCAAACGGGCAAAAGATCGGCCCGAGTCCCTGAACAGCACAACAAGCCAGAAATATCGGCAAGAAATCACAAGCACAAGCATAAATATGCACGGCCAAAAACATCACATCTGCACAAACACAAGCGCAGCACGGGGTACTCCGGATCCTATGCCTCCCCTATAAAGCCATCGCACCCCCCCGTTGTCCAAGCCATGGCTGTTTGGCTGGATCCTTTCGACTGGCAAAAATCGGAGGCATGGGATATACAACAGGACACGGCAGCTTCTCTGTCCGCCAGTCCCCCGGCCCCCCAGGCCCTAGGCCCCAGGCCCCAGGCCCCGAGTCCGCCCCCACGACGAGGGTGATGGGCACTGTGCCCCCTATTGACTCCACGAAGCTGGGCAAAGTATAAAGGAAGAGGAGGATGATCATCTGAATCCCTCCACAGGCCCCGCGCCTCGCGCCTCATGTCTCGTGTCTCGCGTCTCCTGTGTCCTGCGGAGGAAGGCCCCCAAGGCCGGTCCCGGACCTGGAGGAGAGACGTGATTTCTGCATGAACCACGGCCACTGCCACTGCCACTGCCGGTACTCCGGCCGTGAAACCCCCTTGAAGGGCAAGCACAAGAATCTTTTGCACCCAGTTCCCTGGCCGCAGAGAAAGGGTGGAATGTGGGATGGGCTCTGCGGTCCAGGGATCACCTGACGGGTCCAGCTGTGTACAGCCGGACGCCGAAGGTCCCTTGGGACCGCCGGCGGACCAGCTGACTATCAGCTGTCCCCGGCAGCCGCAGCACGTCTGGCTAGCCTCCCAGATAATGCA
>JAAEPP010000287.1 GCA_024232495.1 Flavobacteriaceae bacterium | reverse complement strand
ACAGTAACGGTAACTGTTCCACATGAACCCGCTGTAATTCCGCCGCCTTCTCCTCTAATGTAGTAGGTAGTTGTTTGGCTGGGTGTTACATCTATAGTATTGGATGTTGTCGTTGTTAGTTCATTTCCGCCACAACTATCATCGTATATGTGCCATGCAGTAGCACTATTTAAACTACCTGTCCAAGCAATTGTAGAACTGTCTCCAGGACAACTTGTAGTTGCAGGCGTTGCAGAGATTGCGGAAGGTACATCAGGGTCTTGAAAAATTAAAGTTTCCAAATTTATAGTTCCTGGTGTAGACGGCCAAGTTGCCCAACCACCATCATTATTAGAAAGAATATCTGAATAATCTATATTTGGTACATTAATGTAACCATATAATTGTATCGCGCTTTGTGTGCCAGAACCACTTTCTGAGGCGCCAATATCAGTTGAAGTTTGTCCGTTGGCTGTTCCATTTGTAGCAGTAAAAGTGCCTTCGTAACTTAAAAATTGAACTAAGCTATTTGAATTAAACAAAGCGAGACCATCTGGAGCACCATTTTGTATTCCACTGTTATCAAACCATAAATATCCAACCCCAGAAGGATTGCCATTCCAATCATCAGAATTTGGAAGAGTTCCACTTAGGTTTACCGTGTCATACAATTCACCGTTACTTCCGTTGTAAAATTCAACAGAATAATTTGATAAATCTGTTCCGGCAGGTCCAGCTATTTCGAAACCTTCATTTTCATCTGCACCAGCATCATCATAATGTAATTCATTAATAAAGACAGATTGTCCAAATGTTAGAACAGAAGTAATAAAAATAACAAAAAACGATAGTAATTTTTTAGTAGTGTACATAGTGTATGAATTTATGATTCAAGCATTTACGCTTATTTTAATAATTTGATTAGTTGACACAAAAATAATAATAATTATGATAAGATAATAATATGATCATATGATAAAATTAAAAATATAATTTTTTCAATATTTAGTTTGTAATTCTTGTTCTTATTGCCAAAATACAAAAATCAATACACATTTTTGATACATTCTTGATACATCTATTATTTTCCTATTAAAAAGTGTAAAAATAATAACTTTATCATTTTTTATTTGGTAACATTTGTTACATAGTAAAATTATTATGGTTGGTAGCATTGTTTTTTTTGAATAATTTAAATAAAATGCTAATTCACACTGTAAAACAAGTTTATTATCAGTTGCCCTGCTTTAAATAATAACTTATTAATAAGATTGCAGTTCTAAAATCTTTAATTTTACCTTTTCGGTGGATGGAATCATTGTTTGTTCAAGAATTGAATTTAGTGGGATGGCAGGCATATTTTCACTACCAATAAGCATCACGGGAGCGTCTAACTCTTTAAAACATGCTTCTTGAATGCGTCCTTGCAAAGCTCTTGAAAAACTATTTTCAGAAGGTTCTTCGGTTATAATTAGGCATTTGCCACATTTTTTAACAGAATTAAAAATAGTTTCATAATCTAAAGGATGTAAGGTTCTTAAATCGACTACTTCGATTTGATCTTGTAATCCTAATTCTTTTGAGGCATTCATTGCCCAATGCACCCCCATGCCGTAGGTAATGATAGAAATTGTTTCTTTGGATTCTTGTTTCCAAATTTCTTGCAAAACCCATGCTTTCCCGAAGGGTAGTATATAATCCGATGCTGGTTCTACTGAAGTAGCGCCTTTAGTTCCTGGAACCTTACTCCAATAGAGGCCCTTATGTTCTAAAATAACTACTGGATTTGGGTCGTAATAAGCAGCTTTCATCAATCCTTTTAAGTCAGCTCCATTGCTAGGATAGGCAATTTTTATTCCTCGAATATTACAGACTACACTTTCGATCGAGGAAGAATGATAAGGACCACCACTGCCATAAGCTCCAATAGGCACCCTTAAAATCATAGAAACCGGCCATTTCCCATTAGATAAATAACAGGATCTACTAACTTCTGTAAATAATTGATTGAGTCCTGGCCAAAGGTAATCGGCAAATTGTACTTCAACAATTGGTTTTAGACCCACAGCACTCATCCCAACGGTACTTCCTACGATAAAGGCTTCTTGAATAGCAGTATTGAACACCCGATGGTCACCAAATTTTTGAGCTAAAGTAGCGGCTTCTCTAAAAACACCTCCCAATCTGCCTCCAACGTCTTGTCCATATAACAAGCACTCCTTGTGCTCAGCCATTAACTCCTCGATCGCAAATAAGGCACAATCTACCATAACTACTTTCTCTGCATTTTCGGGAGTTCTTTCACCCTTTTCCTCGGTAATTGGAGTCGGTGCAAAATCGTGAGTAAATAAATCTTTGGGTTCTGGATCCTTTGCATTTTGTGCCTTTATTAAATCCTGCTGGACAGAACTTAAGGTAGTCTTCTCAATTATTTTTATTTCATTAGGAGAAAAATCATTTTCAAGCAACAACTGTTTCATTTTTGGATAAGGATCTCGAAGTCTTGATTGTTCCAAATCGTCTCGATACCACTCCATGCGAACACCCGAGGTATGGTGGTTTAATAAGGGAACTTTAGCATGAACTAAAATAGGTCGGCGTTCGGTTCGAATCGTATGTATCACCTTTTGTATGGCTTCATACGATTCTTCAAAATTAGTGCCATCAATAGAGATCGCCTCTAGGCCCTTAAACCCTTTTGCATACTCATAAGCATTTTGTGCTCTGGTTTCTTGAGCTGTTGCTGAAATATCCCATTCATTATCTTGAACTAAATACAAAATCGGAAGTTGTTTTAATCCAGCCATTTGAAATGCTTCTGCTATTTCGCCCTCGGTAACGGAGGCATCTCCAAGTGAACAAACGGTGATAGGTCGGGGTTCGTCGGAGGCATTAAATGTATTGCTATTCGATTTTGAATCTACCAATTCTTTATATTGCATTCCCATTGCAAGCCCAGTGGCAGGGATGGTTTGCATGCCAGTTGCTGAACTCTGATGCGGGATTTTTGGCTTGTCATCGTCCTTTAAACTAGGGTGACTGTAATAGGTTCTACCTCCAGAAAAAGGATCTTCTTTTTTTGCTAATACCTGAAGCATTAAATCATAAGGAGTCATGCCCATCGCTAGTAACATAGCGTCATCTCTGTAATATGGAAAAACATAATCCTGGGGTAATAACTGCAATCCTAAAGCTATTTGAATGGTTTCATGACCTCTAGAAGTGGCGTGGACATATTTTGAAACAACTTTAAAATTCGCTTCGAATACCTCTGTCATTGCTTTTGCAGTACAGAGTTTAGTAAATCCATTTTTTAAAATCTCTTTATAATTCTTGATCTTTGACAAATCTTAATTTTATGTTTAACTATTAAGCTACTGGAATCATCCAGCCAAAAGGGTCCGCTATTTCTTGAATTTTTATTTTGTTGAGCGTATGGTTGATATCCTCTGCAACTGGACTTTCGTCAGAAACATGAATAACATCGTCATCCGTGCCAATTTCTTGAATGTATGCTATTCCTACTGCTGTTCCTGTTCCAAAAGCCTCTTCTAAACTTCCATTACGAGAAGCCTCTCTGATTTCTTCCAGTGAAATAGGTCGTTCTATTACTTCAAATCCTTTGTGTCTTAATAAATCGATCACACTCATCCGAGTAATACCATCTAAAATAGATCCATCTCTTTTTGGAGTAATAATTTGATCATTAATTTTGAAGAAAATATTCATCGTTCCTACTTCTTCAATATACTTATGTTCGGCTGCGTCTAGCCATAACACTTGATTGTAACCTTTTGATTTTGCTTTTTCTGTGGGTAATATTGCTGCTGCATAATTGCCTGCTGCCTTCGCCTCGCCTGTTCCGCCATGAGCAGCTCTAATAAACTTTTTTTCTGCAAAAAGTTTTATTCGCTCACTGAAATAGGGCCCTGCAGGAGAACAAATAATTATAAATTTATAACTTGTTGCTGCACGCATACCAATAAAATGTTCGTCTGCATACATAAATGGTCGCAAGTACATGGCACTTCCTTTTTTCTTTGGAATCCAGTCCTTATCTAAATTTACCAATTGTTTTAACCCTTCTGAAAAAATTTCTTCAGGAAGTTCTGGCATTCCCATCCGGACTGCACTGGAATTTAATCTAGCTGCATTTTTAGAAGGCCTAAATAACAAAGGAACCCCAGCTGCATTTAAAGTGGCTTTCATCCCCTCAAAAATTGCCTGTCCATAATGCAAAGCCATGGTTGCAGGATGAGTAGCAATGGTTTGCATGGGGACTATACGAGGATGGTTCCAAGACCCATTTTCATAATCACAAATAAACATGTGATCGGTGAAAATTTTGCCTAATGGAATATGATCAAAATCCAATTCATTCAATTTGGAATTTTCAGTTTTGGTGATTTTTATTTTTATCATTTTTTATTGTTTATCTTTTTAAAAGATAGTAGGTTATATTTTTCTGTTACTATCAAAATTCTCTAAATTATCGGCTATTCTTTTTAAAAAAGAGCCCGCTAAAAATCCATCTACAATCCGATGATCAAAAGATAATGACAAGTACATCATCTGTCTTATTTCAATAGAGTCGCCCTCTGGTCTTTCTATTACCTCAGCTCTTTTTTTTATAATTCCAGTAGCAAGTATTGCAGCCTCTGGTTGATTAATTATTGGAGTTCCCATTACAGAGCCAAAGGTTCCAACATTCGAAATAGTGAAAGTACTACCACTCGTATCATCTGCTTTTAATTTATTTTTTCTGGCTTTTAGTGATAATGAATTAATGGATACTGCAAGCTCCTTTAAATTTTTTTTATCGGCATTCTTAACAACAGGAACAATTAAATTGCCAGAGGGTAAGGCTGTGGCCATTCCTATGTTAATTTCTTCTTTTACAATAATATTTTTACCATCTAAGCTCGAGTTTATCATGGGAAAATCAAGGAGTGCGCTAGCAACAGCTTCCACAAATAGGGGAGTAAAAGTTAACTTTTCTTGATATTTTTCTAAAAAATTACTTTTAACATGATTTCTCCAGTTTACCATCTCCGTTAAATCTGCCTCCACATAAGCAGTAACGTGAGGAGACGTATGTTTGCTAAAAACCATTCGATCTGCGATTATTTGTCGCATACGATCCATCTCAACAAGTTTCCCTTTTCCTTTATCAAATTTTAAATCAGGAACTTTAAATTTATTTTCTGATTCTTTTGGCTGCGCGTATTTAAAAGGTCGATCTGCTTCAATATAATTCATTAGATCACTTTTACGTAAACGCCCTTCATTACCAGAAACAGGGATTCGTGCTAATTCTTCAAAACTAATATGATATTCCTTCGCTACACTAACTACTAATGGTGAAAAATGTAAATTTGGATTCGCAACCTCAAATTCAACTGATTGGGTTTTTGTATATGGATTTAAAGAGCTTGACTTTGAACTTTTAGGAGTTTCTTTTTTTGGAAGCTGCTGTTTTTTGATATTTTTTATTTTACTATCTGTTTCTATGAGCGCAATCGTTTCTCCAATTTTTATAACATCATTCTGTCGGTATAGTAATTTTGTAATTTTACCTGTTACCAATGATGGAACCTCAGAGTCTACTTTATCGGTAGCTACTTCTAAAAGCACCTCATCTACTTCAATTGTTTCACCAACATTTTTAAACCATTTAATAATGGCTGCTTCAGTAATACTCTCGCCAAGTTTTGGCATTTTAAATTTATATTCGGACATTGATAATTGTCTTTCTTATTTTTTATTTTTTATTTCCCTTAATGTTTTATAAAAATCTTCTTGCTTAGGCCTGTTTCTTGGAAGTTCTCGAAGCGGTTCCACTTCCTTCATACTTTCGTAACAATCGGAAGGTAATTGTTGATATAATTTAGTTCCTGCAGTTTTCCAATTTAACATCTCATCAGAAACTTCTTTTAAAACTTTGGCTGGATTTCCTACTATCAAACTTCGATTAGGAAAAACCGATGCTGCTTTTATAAAGGTCATAGCTCCAACAATTGATTGGTCTCCGATAACGGCATCGTCCATAATAACACTGTTCATGCCAATAAGACAATTACGGCCTAAATTAGCTCCATGGATAATGGCACCATGACCTACATGTGAACCTTCTTTTAAAAAAATTGTTTTTCCAGGAAACATATGGACAGTGCAATTTTCTTGAACATTAACACCATCCTCTAAAATAATTTCGCCCCAATCACCACGGATTGCGGCTCCTGGACCTACATAACAGTTTTTGCCTATTACAACATTACCTGTAACCGCTGCTAGAGGATGAACAAAGCTACTTTCGTGAACTACTGGAATATGTCCTTTAAAACTGTAAAACATTTATTTAAATTTCTTTAAAGTCTCTTTTGTAAATTCAGATAAAACTAGACGTCCACTTATCGAAGCTCGTTCTGCTAACAAACGATCCCAGTTTTCGGTACCCGCCCAAAATACTTTTTTCATTTCCATCATAGCTTCAGGATTGTAAGTACACAAGTTTGTTGCAAAATTTAAAATAGCTACATCTAATTCGTCTACAGTTTCGTATACTTGAGTAAAGAGTCCTTTTTGTTTTGCCCATTCAGCACTGTAAAAAGAATTTGCATCCATTGCTATTTGTGACATAGCACTCAGACCAAGTTTTCGCTGGACTGCTGGTCCAACTACAAAAGGGCCAATTCCAACGTTTAATTCACTCAACTTAATAGCTGCAAATTTTGTAGCCATACAGTAATCTGTAGCTGCGGCAATTCCAACGCCCCCTCCTACAGTCTTTCCTTGAATTCTTCCAATAATAAATTTAGGGCATTTACGCATTTCATTAATTACGTTTGCAAAACCAGAAAAGAAAGCTTTTCCAGCAACCGAATCGTTGATTGCAGTTAATTCCTCAAAACTTGCTCCAGCACAAAAAGTACGATGACCTCCACTTTTCAAAATAATAACTTTGACAGTGTTATCCTGTCCCGCTTCCTTGATTGTATTGGCGAGTTTTGTGAGTATTTTTTCAGGTAAGCTATTGTGAGTTGGATGAAAAAACTCAATCGTAGCAATACCTTTATTGATTGTATTGTGAACGTATGCTTCCATATTATAATAATCCAAATTGTTTAAAATGATGATTTAAATGTTTCCGCTCTAACAAATACCATTCGTATTTCTCTAAATGACCAAAAACAACATTTTTAACGATGGCTTTTGGATTTTCTTTATAGAAATCTAAATACGCATTTCTTGCTTCTAATAATTTTAATTTTGCTGTAGATAGATTTTCATGTTTCAATACTTCTAGTTGTCCTTTTTCATAAAGAGGAAAATCATAGCCAACAGGCATCGGTTTATAGTTATATAAAGTCTCTTGTACTTTTTCAATATGTTTTTCAAGAGTTGAAATTTCAAAATCTTGAATTTCAGAAGATGCAATTCGATAGCTGTATTCCAAGTGTTCAACCATATGTTGAGGGGTCATAATTCCCCAAGAAGGTTTCGAATTTTCATCTAACTTTGACAAATACATTTCTATATTATCAGTTGTGATTTCAGTTAAAACCTCTTGTTTTTTTTGAACCATGGTCAAAATTGTTGCAATCGCTACTAGTTCGTCTTCCAGGTCAAAAACTTCTACATACCATTTTACGATACCACTAGGATGTTCTTTTCCTCTTGGATCCCGATCTATTTTCTGTTTGCATGTTAATCGAACATAAACCGTATCATTATGATAGATAGGTCTTAAAAAGCGACAATCTTCCAGCCCGTAATTAGCAGCTACAGGTCCCTTATTTGGATAAACAAAAAGGCCCGCTGCTGCAGCTAATATAAAGTAGCCATGTGCAGTTCTTTTCTCAAAAATACTTCCATCGAGAGATGTGATATCAGTATGCGCATAAAAATGATCCCAGGTTAAGTTAGCAAAGTTGACAATATCACCGTCTGTTATGGTTCTTTTATGAGTTTTAAGCGACATTCCAGGCTCCAAATCTTCCCAATGATATGCAAATGGATGTTGATCGATTTCTTTGTAAGCCCCTTTTGGCTGATAAATCCCCGTTACTTCTGTCAATGTTGTAGGAGAACCCTGAATAGCGCAACGTTGCAAATAATGTTTTACACCTCTCATTCCTCCCATTTCTTCGCCGCCTCCGGCTCTTCCTGGACCTCCATGAACTAGCGTGGGTAGTGGTGAGCCATGACCCGTACTCTCTTTTGCATTTTCGCGATTTAAAACCAATATTCTTCCATGGTGCGTAGCAGCTTCTACTACATATTCCTTTGCTGTCAAATCGTTATTTGTAATGATAGAGGATACTAAAGAACCTTTTCCTAGGTGAGCTAGGCGAATAGCTTCATCTAAAGTTTTATAAGGCATTAAAGTACTTACAGGACCAAAAGCTTCAATTTCGTGTATGGCTGTATTTTTGAATGGTTGATCTTCTCTTAATAAAATTGGAGCTAAAAAAGCACCATCCTTGGCACTTGCTCCTAAAGTGGTTACCTCCTCTAAATTTCCATAAACCAATTGAGCTGTTTTTCTTAGCTCTCCAACTCGTTCTTTTACTTCTTGAACTTGATCTTTACTTACCAAAGCTCCCATCCTAACCTCTTTAAGCCTTGGATCACCAATGGTTACTTTTTCTAATTGTTGCCCAAGTGCTATTTGAACATCTTCCATCAATTTTTCAGGAACAATAATTCTCCGAATAGCAGTACATTTTTGACCGCATTTTACAGTCATTTCTTTTCTAACTTCTTTTATAAAAATATCAAATTCAGGAGTACCGGGGACGGCATCTTCTCCTAAAACACAAGAATTCAATGAATCTGCTTCCATATTAAAAGGAACCGATTCATTGATAACTTTTGGATGTGCTTTTAGCATTCTGCCCGTATCAGCAGAACCTGTAAAAGTAACTACATCCTGCGACTCAATAGCATCTAAAATTGTTCTGGCAGAACCTGAAATTAATTGCAGAGAACCCTCTGGTAGTATATTGGAGGCTATTATTTCTCTGACTACTGCTTCTGTCAAAAAGGAAGTATTGGTTGCAGGTTTTACCACTGCAGGTACTCCTGCCATCCAGTTTACTGCACACTTCTCTAGCATACCCCAAACAGGAAAATTAAAAGCATTAATATGAATTGCAACCCCTCTTTTAGGAACTAAAATGTGGTGGGCCATAAAACGTCCACCTCTCGACAAATCAATAGGATCACCTTCTACATGATAAGATTGGTTTGGGAAAAGTTTTCGTAAAGATGCATTTGCAAATAAGTTACCAAAACCCCCTTCAATATCTATCCAACTATCAATTTTAGTTGCTCCAGTTCGAAAACTAAGATCGTAAAAATGCTGTTTCTTTTTTATTAAATGAAATGCTAACTTTTTTAGCATATTTCCACGTTCTTGAAATGTCATTTTACGTAAAGCCTCCCCTTTAAATCTCCCGTAATGGAGTACTTCTGAAAAGTCAAATCCTGAAGTGTCTGATAGCGCAACAATCTCACCAGTAACAGCATCTTTCATTGGAATTCCTTCGCCTGAACCAAAACACCATTGACCATTAATATAACTTTCTAGTTTTTTCATAATCCAGTTTATTTTACATTTTCAATAATCGCGGCATATCCTTGACCTACTCCAATACACATAGTTATCAATGCGTATTTTTTATTTTTTTCTTTCAATTCTAGTGCGGCAGAATAAGCAATTCTTGTGCCAGTGACTCCAAGAGGGTGACCCAGCGCAATGGCACCACCATTAGGGTTTAATCTAGCGTCATTATCTTTTAAACCCAAAGCTCTTGTACAAGCTAACGCTTGGGCTGCAAAGGCTTCATTTAACTCAATAATATCCATGTCTTCCATCGATAATCCAGCCTTCAATAGCGCCTTATTAGAGGCTTCAACGGGACCTATACCCATTATTCTTGGCTCTACTCCTACTACTGCAGAACTCACAATACGAGCTAAAGGTTTTAAATTATATTTTTTTACTGCGTCTTCTGAAGCAATAATAGTAGCTGCTGCGCCATCGTTTAATCCTGAACTATTTCCGGCAGTAACACTACCTGTTTCTTTTTTAAATGCAGGTCTTAAATTACCAAGCACCTCTAAAGAAGTGTTCGGTTTAATAAACTCATCTTTAGAAAATAAAATAGGTTCTTTTTTTCGTTGTGGAACTTCTACCGTAACTATTTCTTTTGCTAACCTTCCGTTTTGCTGAGCTTTACTAGCTTTCATTTGGCTCCAATATGCAAATGCATCTTGATCTTTTCTGGAGATATTATACTTTGCTACTAGGTTCTCTGCGGTAATTCCCATACCATCCACTCCATATAATTTTTTCATTTTCGGATTGATAAATCGCCAACCAAAAGTAGAATCATACATTTTTGAATCTCCACCAAATCCTGTAGCTGGTTTTTGAATAACATAGGGCCCACGTGTCATGTTTTCTATACCCCCAGCAATAAATAAATCACCATCACCAGCTTTAATCGCTCTGTTTGCATGAATAATAGCTGATAATCCAGAACTACAAAGTCTATTCACCGTTTCGCCAGGGACCGTAAATGGCATTCCTGCTAGTAAAGAAGACATTCGAGCTACATTGCGATTGTCTTCCCCCGCTTGATTTGCACAACCCATAATGATATCATCATACGCATCTTTTGGAATCTCTGAATTCCTACTTACTATTTCTGAGATGACTATCGCCCCTAAATCATCCGTACGAATGGTGCTCAATGTCCCTTTATAATTGCCTATTGGTGTTCGAATACCATCTATTATATATGCTTCTTTCATGATACTTCCCAGTCTTTTGAGGTTCTATATACCACTCCTTTAAAGAGTGCTACTAATTCATTTTCTCTTTTTACTTCAACAATATTAAAGCCAACTTTTGTTTTCTGAAGATTTAAGGTTGCTTCAGCAATTAAATAATCTCCTTCTTCTAACGCTTCAATATGATTGATGGATGTTTCGATAGATACTGCATATTTTCCATGAGTATTTGCTGTAAACCCAAAAGCGGTATCTGCTAGTGCATAGGTAATAGCTCCATGGGCCTTATTCATACTATTTAACATCTCTTTTCGAACCGTCATTCCAAGTTTACATTTTCCAATTTCACATGACAATATCTTGATTCCTAACCACTTACTGTAGGCATCTAAACTTAACATTTTATGAGGAATGTCTTTACTTTCCATTAAAAGAAGTTTTTCTGTTCCCGATTCATTTTTCGTAAAATAGGTGAGCAACGGTATCTGTCCTCCCGATATTCGTCGTATAGTTGATCCATTTGGTTCACACACCAATCTATTCCTTTTTCATCCGCCCATGCCAAGAGTCCTTTTGGATAATTAACGCCTTTAGTCATTGCATTATCGATGTCTTTAGCGGAAGCTATATTCCAAAATAACGTGTCAGCAGCCTCATTAATTAACATGACTAAAACTCTATCAAAAATTAATTGAGATAAGGCACTTTCAATTTTAGTTTCGTTTTTATTTAGTGGGATTATTTGGTTATTTTTATCATATTCATAAAATCCAATCCCAGATTTTCGTCCTAAATAGCCTGCCTCTGCAAAACGTTTTTGAGTAAATGAAGGCTTATATCTCGGATCAAAAAAGAAAGATTTAAATACCGTTTCTGTTACAGTAAAATTAACATCATTACCTATAAAATCCATTAATTCGAAAGGCCCCATACGAAAACCTCCCAAGTTCTTTAAGCTGCTATCTATGGCTTGAAAACTAGCAACACCTTCCTCATATATTCGCAATGCCTCACTGTAAAATGGTCTTGCCACTCTATTTACTATAAAACCTGGGGTATCTTTTGCAATAGCTACTGTTTTTCCCCAACTTGAAATCGTATCAATTGATTTTTCTAAAGTTTCATAGGAAGTTTGTATCGCAGGAATGACCTCCACTAATTTCATTAAGGGGGCAGGATTAAAAAAATGAATCCCAACACAACGTTTTGGGTTTTTTAAGGATGCCGCGATGGAGGCTATGGATAAACTCGATGTATTCGAAGCAATTATGCAATCATCACTAACCAAAGTCTCTAATTCCGAAAATACTTTTTTCTTTATTTCTAGATTTTCTATGATTGCCTCAATTATTAAATCAGAATTACTTAATTCTTTTAAAGAATTAACGTAATTAATATTACTTTGAATTCTGTTTTTTTCTGAAGTATCAATTCGTCCTTTTTCAATTAGACGGATTAATATTTTTTCGAGAGAAGCCTTGGACTTTTCCAATATTGCTTGATTAGCATCAAATAAGTTTACCTGGCAACCAGCAGTCGCAGCAACTTGTGCTATTCCGCTACCCATGGTTCCACTTCCTATAATTCCAACTTTCATAATAATTGTTTAAAATGGTAAATTTGTCAAGTCTACATTACCTCCAGAAATAATAATTCCGACTTTTTTATTTTTAAAATTTTGTTTTTCCTTCAATAAAGCCGCAAGGGGTACAGCGCTTGAGGGTTCTATCACCATCTTCATGCGTTCCCAAACCAATTTCATTGCGTTAATAATCTCTTCTTCACTTACTCGAATTATCTTTTTTACATTTTCTAAAATAATGGGGAAATTTCGATCTCCTAAATTGGTTCTAAGACCATCTGCGATAGTAGAAGTATTTTTATTATACTCTATTTTTCCACTCTTCAGAGATCTGTAAGCGTCATCTACATTTTCAGGTTCTGCCCCAATGACTTCGCAGTTACTTGAAAAATATTTTGCTGAAAGGGCGGTACCAGCAAGCAGACCTCCCCCGCCTACAGGCGTTAAAATAATATCTAAGTCGGATTGTTTTTCTAATAATTCTTTTGCTGAAGTACTTTGTCCTAGGATTACTTGATCATCATTAGATGGATGAATAAAAGTAGCGTTTTCATTTTTAACAATTCTCTCTGCTTCAATTTCTCTTGCTTTTATGTTGGATTTGCACTCAACAATAATCCCTTGATAATTTAAAACAGCGTCTTTCTTGACTTGAGGAGCATTTTCTGGCATCACAATATATGCTTTGATGTTTAAATATTTTGATGCTAGTGATATTGCCTGAGCAAAGTTTCCTGAAGAATGAGTTACAACTCCATTTTCTTTTTGTTTAGAAGTTAAATTTTGAATCGCATTGATAGCTCCTCTCATTTTAAAGGCTCCCATTTTTTGAAAGTTTTCACACTTAAAATAAACATGACAATCACAAATTTCGTTGATTAACTCTGAAGTAAGTACTGGTGTTTCGTGAATATAAGGTTTCACGTTGTTATGTACTTGTATCAAAGTTTCCTTATCCATATTATTTGCCTTTGAATATTGGTTTTCTTTTTTCAATAAAGGCATTAACTCCTTCAATGTAATCCTCGGATTGTGCCGCTTCTATCTGTAATTTTCCTTCTAAATCCAATTGTTGCTCTAAAGTATTAGTCATTGATTCATTCAGCATTCTTTTGATAAAACCAAGTGCTTTTGTGGGCATATTGGCTAAATGAGTAGCTATTGTATTGACTTCTTCATAAAAGGTATCGACAGGAAAAACTTTATAAATCATGCCTAATACTTCCGCTTCTTTTGCAGGAATTTTATCTCCAAGCATCATTAATGCACTGGCTTTTTGAAAACCGATTAAACGAGGTAAAAAGAAGGTACCTCCACTGTCTGGCACCAATCCTATTTTACTAAAAGCTTGAATAAAACTTACATTTTCTGAGGCTACTACTACATCACAAGCTAAAGCTATATTAGCTCCAGCCCCTGCTGCAACACCATTAACCGCTGCGATGATAGGTTTGTTTATATTTCTAATTCTGGTAATAATTGGATTGTAATGTTCTTCTAATATTTTTTTAAAACCAGGATTTAATTCTGGTGTTGTGACTTCTTTTAAATCTTGTCCAGCACAAAAAGCTTTACCGTTACCGTTAAGGACTATAGATCTGACTTCGCTGTTTTTTTCACAATCGTCTAAAGTGGCTTGGAGTAAAAGTGCCATTTCTCTGTCAAAACTGTTGAACACATCAGGCCTATTAAAGGTGATGTAAGCAACTTGATTTTCTATTTTTAAAAGAATACTTTTATTCATTAATTGTTCTTTTTAAAGGCATTTAAAATAATCAAATGGTTCTTTGCAATCTTCACATTTAAACAAGGCTTTGCATGCAGTGGAACCAAATTGACTAACCACCACTGTTTTTGTTGACTTGCAGTTTGGACAGGTAACCATTCTTTTTTCTTCTAATAATACTTCTTTATCTGCTGTTGGGTTCAAGGGTGGAGCTACTCCATAATCTTCCAATGCTTTTCTTCCCTCTAAAGTGATCCAATCAGTTGTCCATG
The DNA here is from genome assembly GCA_024232495.1 of Flavobacteriaceae bacterium. GTDB lineage: Bacteria > Bacteroidota > Bacteroidia > Flavobacteriales > Flavobacteriaceae > Marifrigoribacter. The sequence goes on along the minus strand of JAAEPP010000287.1, from coordinate 2,606 downwards.
CAGGTGATAAAATTAATTCAACGGTAGCTTTTTTTCCTACATCATCAAATGCTTTAATAATATCATCTTCTATTACATCCATTGCAGGGCATCCAGAATAAGTAGGGGTAATATTAACTTTTACGATGCCATTAACTTCTCTTGCTTCTCTTACAACACCCATATCAAGAATAGTTAAAACTGGAATTTCAGGGTCTGAAACCGTTTTTAACACAGAAATTAATTCCTTTTCAATAAGTTGTTTTTTAAGAATCATAAATCAATAAATCTTATGTTGGTAAACTAGCTACCATTTTAAATTTGGATACGATTTTTGCATGTATTGTAACTCCGCTAAAATATATCCCATATGCTCACTGTGAATTCCTTCTTTACCTCCTTTTTGATAATATTTTTCATCTGGAACTGTTAGGGTGGCCTCTTCAAGTACTTGACTTACTTTTTGATAATAAGCTTCTTTGAAATCTAATACATTGACCCCAACTCCTTCATTTATTAATAATTCATCCGCCTCGGTTTTCATGAATAATTCATTGGTATACACCCATCTATCATCAATTGCTTCTTGTATTTTTTGATGACTCTCCTTTGTTCCATCTCCAAGTCTTTTTATCCAATCAGATGAAAACCTTAGATGATAACTTACTTCCTTTATACCTTTTTTTGCAATTGCCGCTAGGGTTTCGTCTGACGAATTCTGTAAATTTTGCATTAATAAGTAATGAAAAACATCATAATAAAATTGACGTGCGATTACATACCCAAAATGATCATTGGGTTGTTCAACTAGTAAAACATTTATGTACTCACGTTCTGATCGCATGAATGCAATATCATCTTCTGTTTTATTATTTCCAGACAATCTTGCGATGTATTGATAATAATTTCTTGTTTGCCCTAGCAGATCCAGTGATATGTTGGTAAGCGCAATATCCGTTTCTAGATTAGGACCATGTCCACATAATTCACCGAGACGTTGACCAAGAATCAACGAATTGTCTGCAATTCCTAGAATATATTTAATTAAATTATCTCTCATAATTACATGTGCTTGAGCTCGTCTGGTAACTTATAAAAAGTTGGATGACGATATACTTTATCTTGTGCAGGTTCAAACAATTCTCCATTATCTTGAGGATTAGACGCTGTTATATGTTTACTCTCAACCACCCAAATACTAACACCTTCACTTCTACGTGTATACACATCTCTTGCATTTTCTAATGCCATTGTTTCATCTGCTGCATGCAAACTCCCAAAATGACGATGTTCTAAACCATTTTTTGATCGAACAAATACTTCCCAAAGAGGCCAATTTTTTTTCATTTTTATTAGTTTAGACAGCTTTATTTAAATTTTTATTTGCTTGTTTTTCTGCATAGGCTACAGCAGCATCTCTGACCCAAGTACCTTGATTCCATGCTCCAACTCGAGCTGTCATTCTTTCTTTATTACAAGGACCATGGCCTTTTACTACCTGCCAAAACTCATCCCAATCTATTTTTCCGAAATCATAAGATTGTTTTTCTTCGTTCCATTTTAAATCTGGATCCGGAATACTAATACCAAGGATTTTTGCTTGCGGTACTGTTTGATTTACAAATTGTTGCCGAAGTTCATCATTTGATTTTCGTTTTAACTTCCACTTCATAGACTGCTCTGTATTTGGTGATTCCTCATCTTTTGGACCAAACATCATTAAAGAAGGCCACCACCATCGATTTAGAGAATCTTGAGCCATTGCTTTTTGTTCTTCAGATCCTTTACATAATGACAATAAAATTTCGAAGCCTTGACGTTGATGAAAACTTTCTTCTTTGCAGATACGAACCATAGCTCTTGCATAAGGTCCAAATGAAGTTGTAGTAAGAGCAACTTGATTGATAATTGCTGCTCCATCGACCAACCATCCAATAGCGCCCATATCTGCCCACGTAACGGCTGGATAATTGAAAATAGAGGAATATTTAGCTTTACCTGTATGGAGTTGCTCATACATTTCTTCTCTTGAAATCCCGAGAGTTTCTGCGGCAGAGTATAGATACAATCCGTGTCCTCCCTCATCTTGAACTTTAGCTAAGAGTGCTACTTTTCTTCTTAATGATGGAGCACGTGTAATCCAATTCCCTTCCGGTAACATACCAACAATTTCCGAGTGCGCATGCTGAGATATTTGACGAATATGCGTCTTTCTGTATTTTTCAGGCATCCAATCCTTAGGTTCAATTTTTTCGTCACGTGCTATACGTTGATTAAAAATTTCTTCTAGGTTCTTAATTTCTTTATTACTCATAATTCTATTTTTAAACTTCTAAACATCAAAATCTAATTTTACTACTGCTGTTGTTGGTACAGATTGACAACTTAACACAAAGTTGTTTGAGACTTCATCAGCCTCTAAAGCATAATTTAATTTCATTGTCACTTCTCCCACTAATACCTTGCACTTACAAGTAGCACACACGCCACCTTTACATGCAAATGGCAAATCAGCACCCGCATTTAAAGCTGCATCTAAAACATTATCGTCATTTTTAGTCATTTCAAAATGAAACTCTTTACCACCATCGATAATGGTTACCGCAACCTCCTCCTTTTTTTGTATT
>JAAEPP010000286.1 GCA_024232495.1 Flavobacteriaceae bacterium | reverse complement strand
GTTGGCTAAATGTGACGGGACGATGGATAATATGACCCAATTGATGACAGGGGTAAATATGACTGTCAAGTTGGCTAAATGTGACGGGACAATGGATAATATGACCCAATTGATGCAGGGGTAAATATGGCAGGGGAGTTGGCTAAATATGGCGGGAAGATGGCTAATATGACCCAATTGATGCAGGGGTAAATATGGCTGTCCAGTTGGCTTAATGTGACGGGAGGATGGCTAATATGAACCAATTGATGCCAGGGGTAAATATGGCTGTCCAGTTAGCTAAATGTGACGGGACGATGGATAATATGACCATATTGATGCCAGGGGTAAATATGGCTGTCAAGTTTGCTAAATGTGACGGGACGATGGCTAAAAGGACCCAATTGATGCCAGGGGTAAATATAGCTGTCCAGTTGGCTAAATGTGACAGGACGATGGTTAATATGACCTAATTGTTGCCTGGGGTAAATATGGCGGTCCAGTTGGCTAAATGTGACGGGACGATGGGTTGTATGACCCAATTGATTCCAGGGGTGAATATGGCTGTCCAGTTTGCTAAATGTGAAGGGACGATGGCTAATATGACGCAATTGATGCCAGGGGTAAATATGGCTGTCCAGTTGGCTAAATGTGACAGGACGATGGCTAATATGACTGAATTGATGCCAGGGGTAAATAAGGCTGTCCAGTTGGCTAAATGAGACAGGACGATGGCTAATATGACCGAATTGATGCCAGGGGTAAATAAGGCTGTCC
>JAAEPP010000285.1 GCA_024232495.1 Flavobacteriaceae bacterium | reverse complement strand
GTGTAATAGGTTTTAGGCTGTTTCCATGGACAGAACTGTTATAATACGTATGTTTACAACGTTTTAGAGCTAACAGAATCGTTTGGTTCCATGCGAAAGGCGTTCTTTATAAGAAATTTAGGTGAACCCTTTTTGCGGGGCTTAGTTTTCACTAAATTGCTTTGGGAACTATAAGAAACACTTGGTTTAATAAGTTCTCGGCTATTTCCATGGACAGAACTGTTGTAATACGTATGTTTAAAACGTTCTAGAGCTAATGGAATCGTTTTATTCCATTGGAAAGGCGTACTTTGTAAGAAATTGAGATGAACTCTTTTTGCGGGGCTAAGTTTTCACAAAGTTTCATGGGGAACTATAAAAAACCCTCGGTGTAATAAGTTCTAGGCTGCTGCCATGGACAGAGCTGTTGTAATACGTATGTTTACAAGGCTTTAGACCTAACAATATCCTTTTATTCCATACGAAAGTTGTGCTTTATAAGAAATTAAGGTGAACTTTTATTGCACGGCTAAGTTTTCACTAAGCTTGGTTGGGGAACTATTAAAAACCCTCGGTGTAATACGTTCTACGCTGTTGCCATGGACAGAATTGTT
>JAAEPP010000284.1 GCA_024232495.1 Flavobacteriaceae bacterium | reverse complement strand
GCACGTTCTTGCTGGCGTGGCAGTAGTCAGGGTGTATTTTCCGCCTCTCAGCCTGATGGATCTCCCGAATCCACTGGCGGGAGGCCTGGAAGTGGGCCCTGAGCATCGCCACCATCCTCTCCTTGAAATTGGCGAGCCTCCTCCTCCGGGAGATCAGGTTGAGTCCGTCCTGCAGATGCTGAGGGGGAGACATTCTGGAAATCAGCGAAATTATTCCCTTGATTCAGAAAGGGACACAGGGCCAGACAGTTAAACCAACTCTATGGGAGCCAAACCAAATATGGGCCATGCCAAACCGAAAAAGGCCGCCGTCTGCATATGCAGACGCAAATTCCAACTCCAACAGCTGTCTTACCAGCTGACATTAACCATTCTACACGAGTTCTCAGCTCCGCTTTGACGAGAGGTGTCCCCAGCAGCAGCAATGTTCACACTCTCGAATCGTGTCAGCTCAAGGTGTGAAATGCGGGCGGCATGTCTGAATTCTGGAAGAATTTTAGCGCAAATCCTTCATGAATCAGGTGTTCATCCTAAATAAATATCCTCAGAGATGACTGAATCGATAGATTTGTCTATGCAGACACCACACCAGTAACCAAACTTCTCTATTACATTCCACTTGTCAATAGTCAGCTT
>JAAEPP010000283.1 GCA_024232495.1 Flavobacteriaceae bacterium | reverse complement strand
GTTTTCTAATGAATAATTAGGGCCTACAGTGAATGATTATGCAATGTACTTTGCTTTGGGCTTCATTATTAAATTTTTCTGATACAATTTCGTTAAAAAAAGTAGGTTTTTTAAATAAATAAAATATTTGGGGTGCATTGCTCAACTCAGGATTTATGTCAGAAGCAAACATTAATATTTAAAAATTAATGAAAAAGGAATGGGGTTGAGCAATTGACCCCAACTATTTTATTTATTCATCTGAAATATTTTGGCCCCTAGCTGCGGAGTGGCGGGCTGGTCAGGTGGACTGGCCTGGTGGCAGGTCCCAGGGGACCACAGCGGGACCCAGGGGACTACTACTGACAAGGAACCATGGGACGAGTTGCACTGCTGGGGACGAATTGATCAGTTCAGTGGAGTCCCGTCCAGGATGTGGAGGGTAGGGGGCAGGGGGGCATATTTCAGGGTTCAGGGCTCACGGAACAAAACTAAACCCCATTCCACACTCAACTCACATTAACTGACCGTTTTTCATGATAACCCTGATAGTGTTACCCT
>JAAEPP010000282.1 GCA_024232495.1 Flavobacteriaceae bacterium | reverse complement strand
TTGGTTATTCCTTTTGAAAACCCATAGAGGATGATCGGCAAAGTTAACAAGAAGTTTAAGACGGACAAATTACAGTTGGCTCGCGCTCGTGCCTCGCACATTTTAGCAAACTGTAATTTGCCGCTTAACTTAAGCGTTATATTTTTCTCAATATTGGAGTATTTGAATGGCTCAAGGCAGCAATAAAAAGTTATTGACTAAAAGACTTAGAAAAGGTGACAAAGGCTATCCAATAGCAACAATTGCCTTCTATGGTCCTAGCAATAAGATTGCTACAAAAGTTGTATGCGCAATTATAAATCATGAAGGCGCAGAGCCAGAACCAATGGATAAGTGGTTTTCTTCCACGGATTTACGAAAATCAGAACAAGTTCTGAGTGAGGTTTTAACCTTTATTGATCTGAATGGAGCGAAAACTGTGAGTATGATCGAAGAAATTATTGGTTGTCCTCACGAAGAGGGAATTGATTACCCAGAAGGGAGTAACTGCCCTAAATGCACTTATTGGAAAAACCGCGATAGGTTCACTAATGAGATCGTGCATTAAAAATATAACAAGCCATTCAAAAGGACAAAAAACAGCTTGCTGTCCTTCGTCCCTCAGGCATTATAGCAAGCTGTTTTTTGCCTCTTAATGGGGCGTTATGTACTAAGGGTATTGATTTGAGTTTGGCGCAAAATTTCAAGATGATGGCAGTTTATAACCAACGTATGAATACGCAATTAATAACTGTTTGTGAGCAACTTGAACCTGAACAACTTCAACAAGAAACTAATTCATTTTTCTCTACAGTTATGTGTTATTGGAACCATATTCTGTTTGGTGATTTAATTATGTTGTCTCGTTTAGTGGCTAACGATATTGTAAATATCGAACCTCATATTTCACAAAAAATTCCCGCGGTAAAGTCGGTAAACGATCAATTCGTTAATAACTTAAGCGAGCTAATGACATTACGAGCACTTGTTGACGAGATTTATTTAAAAATAACTCAAGATTTAACTGTTGAAAGTTATAACGGTATTATCAAATATACTACCTCTAGTGGTGAATATTTAGAGAAAAATATTGGAGAGTTCTTCCAGCATATATTTAATCACCAAACACATCACAGAGGTCAACTGACTTGTATTTTGAGTCAATTCGGTTTGGATTTTGGTTGCACAGATTTGCCAATAATAGTGTCAAATTAGCAACGTACATAACAAGTTACTCAAAAGGACAAAAAACAGTTGGTTTTTGCTCCTTCGTCGCTTATTTTAACCAACTATATTTTGCCTCTTAGTGAGGCGTTAGCTGGCACTCAAGGGCTTTGGTTACTAAATATTTTAATTATATAAAACTGGTTGATTATACGAATGAAAAATAAAAAAATGTCTGATAATTTATTAAGACTTATGAAACCATTTATTCAAGTCGCAACAGATCAAAACTCAGAAAAGAGGTTAAGTGTTCTCCTAACTATTGCGTCCTCCGCTTGGAATTATGCAGTAACCAATAATGAAGAATATCGAGATGTTCTTTTAAAGATAACTCCAAATCAAGAAAGTCATCTAGAGGTAATGCGTGTTTTAGAACAATTAATCGTTAGAAAAAATAGGCTGTTTGCTGAAGATGAACGTGTCATATTAAATTGCAGTGTAGGGAAAATCAAGAGAAAAAGAATTGATATTACAGTGTCTTTTTTAACAAAAGATGAATATTTACAACGTAATGAAACCTATCACTAATTTATGTTAAAAGTGTAGTGCTAAAGCTACTCTATGCAGTGTAATGCGCAGCTAACAATCTAATTAATAAGGACAAAAAACAGTTTGCTGTTTTCGTCCCTCAACATTTTAGCAAACAATTTTTTGCCCATTATTAGGGCGTTATAAGTACACGGAGGCTTGGTGATAAACGTATATCTTTTTGATTGGGGCGACACTTTAATGGTCGATTTTCCTGGTGTTTCTGGCAAGATGTGCGACTGGGATATAGTTGAGGCTGTATCTGGGGCTAAAGAAGCTTTAGAGGCATTATCTAAACACTCACAAGTTTATATCGCTACTGGTGCTGCCGATTCAACTGAATTAGAAATTAAGCGAGCTTTTGATCGCGTAGGTCTAAGTCAATTTATATCAGGCTATTTTTGCAAAGCTAATTTAGGCATGTCAAAAGGTACACCTGAGTTCTTAAACGCTATCCTAGACAAATTAAAAATTACATCAGTAAATGTGGCTATGGTTGGGGATAATTTCGAGAAAGATATTAAACCTGCAATATCTGTTGGTATTCAGTCTTATTGGTTCACTGAGAAAGATATAGAATCAATACCCAATAACGTCAAAGTAATTAAAGAGTTAAGTGCGTTGTACTTATAACAAGCAAATTAACAGGACTAAAAACAGTTGGCTTTTACTCCTGCGTCGCTTATTTTAGCCAACAATTTTTTGCCCATTATTTGGGCGTTATAAGCCAAATCAAATATCGAGATAAAATGGCCGTTTTAGAGATTATTAAAGCTCCAAATGAGAAGTTAAAAGTAAAAGCTGAGAAAGTAGTTAATGTTAAAGAGGTTCAAACGTTAATCGATGACATGCTTGATACTATGTATGCAACTGACGATGGAATAGGCTTAGCTGCCACACAAGTTGGTAGAAGCGAAGCGATCATAATGATCGATATTTCAGAGGAAAGAAATTCACCTTTGATACTTATTAACCCCAAGATTGCTAGTGGCTCTAAGAAAGAGATGGGGCAAGAGGGCTGTTTATCTGTTCCTGGATACTACGCAGATGTAGAGCGTTTTACAGAGGTTAAAGTAGAAGGCTTAGATCGTAATGGAAAAGAAGTGATTGTTGAAAGTGATGATTTTCTAGCAATCGTTTTACAGCATGAAATCGATCATTTGAAAGGTAAGTTGTTTATTGACTACCTTTCACCATTAAAACAAAAGATGGCACTTAAAAAGGTCAAAAAAGCAATTAAAGCAGCAGCGTAATCATGGCTTATAACAAGTTGCTCAAGTTCGTTCGTAAACTCACTGGGACAATTAACAGTTGGCTTGGCGCTTCGCGCAAGTTTAGCCAACAGTCAATTGCCCCTTAGCAAAGCGTTAGGTACACATGGAGGTTCAGTTTGAGTTATCGATTCTTTTACACTTATTTTTTGAGTTTTTCTCTAGCTAGATTCCTTATTATTGCGCTTTTAATTTATGGTTTTTCTGCTCAATACATTAATTCGCTGGGTTTTCCTGCCTTATTAATCGGTAAAAGCATTCTTTATTCTTTAATATTTCTATTCTTTCCCGTGTTTCTAATCGCTATATTTTACAAATGTCCTAGCTGCTCAAAAAGACCATTAATAAATTTGGGTAATAGTGAGGAAGTAAGGATATCCCCACCAGGTAAGCTGAAATATTTTAGTTGGCTAATTCCAGGTGAACTATTTGAAAAACAGTTTTATTGTTGTAGGTGTCACGAAGTAATTAGAACTAAATAGTTGTGTAAGTGTACCTAACAAGCTGTTAAACAAGGACAAAATACAGTTGGCTTTTTGTCACTTCGTTCCTTATTATAGCCAACTATATTTTGCCTGTTAACAGGGCGTTAGGTACCTAAGTTAGTTTCGTATGAATATCAACCTATCTAAACCCAAAATAATATTAAATTGCTTGGCTTTTTCTAGTGGAACTCTAAGTTTGTGGTTTTTTTCTGTATTACTTTTGATTGATTCATCTTACAAAGGTTCGTTGATCTTTTTTGGTTTTGGTCTGATTTTCTTATTATTTCCTTACTTTTTTTATCGCTCGCTAAAGGTCTCCATCGAATTCTCAAATGATGGCATTAAAAGTAACAAACTTAATAAGCTTGGCTTTGATGGGATTATTAATTGGAGCAATATCAAAAGTGCCAGTTACGGCACTCGAAGAGGTATTGATTATATAGATATTAATATAAATCCAGATTACATCAGAAAAGGTTTAGGTGCATCGAAAGATAGACCGGACTGTTTATTTGAAAGAAATATAAGGCTATTTACGGAAGCCCTGTCTGTTAAAAATAAAGATATAGCTTTATTTATTAATCAAAAAGTTAATCATCGAAATATTAAAGATAACAGTTTTGAGTTTTATAGTTTCCTTGATAAGTTAGAAAACATTTTATGAGTAATCGGTACCTAACAAGGCGCTCAAGAACGGACAAAAAACAGTTGGCTTTTGCTCGTTCCTCGCTAATTATAGCCAAC
>JAAEPP010000281.1 GCA_024232495.1 Flavobacteriaceae bacterium | reverse complement strand
TGTTGATTTGCAGACTCGTGTTTTTGAGGCCATGGCCCATTTAAGCCTTTCTGGAGGGATCTGACACTCTGGTTTTCTTTTAGGAAGAAACGATAATGGCTAAATATCTATATATTAAATATAAATATTAAAATATTAATCATTTTACAACAGTTGAGACAAATAGGGGTGCATTTAGGGGTTTTGTAGGTTGACAACAACTGCCTTGTTTGCCTGTAGGATGGATTCATCATTGCTAATAAATATTATTCAAAAAATCTTAATGACAGAATCTCCAGATTCTATTCGGGAATTCACCCTGGGCAGGGCACCCCATTTGAACTGCAAAGCGTAGCACTTGCAGACGCAAGTCTAACATGAGGTAGAACAATAGAAAACTGATCTTGCACATGTGGAATTTCTTGCAGAAGTTCCATTTTACTTTGAAAATGAACTGCAACCTAAATTACTTTCCTTATATTTTTGCAAACGAGAGGTCCAAGTGATGAATTGAAATACCAGGGGGGCACAAATTGAAATGAATTATCAAAGTTGTTAGGGGGTCACACAGCTGTCTGCGGGGAAGCATGTTCTCTGGGAATTTTCAAGTCCTTCTTTGGGCAAACAACTTATTGTCAACATAGGAATTGTCCAATCTTGGATTTGTAGATGCTTTGGCTTCCTAAGAAAAGAAAAAAAACAATCAATTTTGAGAATGAAAACTTCAAGACTTCTGTGTAAGATATGCTTGATCGTGCTATATTGGATTTGAATATAATCAAAATAAGAAATCAACTTGATTGACAAAAAGTTGGGACTACATTGCTGTCTAGTTTGGTTTTGACTTGATCACTTTAAACTTATCTATACATGTCTTTTTATAAGAAACTTAGCTAGGGTCCAGTAGTATTAAAAGTTTCTTAAAAGTTTATTATTTTTATATACACACTTAACATCAAATTTTGCACTTTTACCCTCGCACATTTCTTGTAATAAATTTTGAAATGACAAGTTATATCGGAAACCCACTTACAAATACAAGTAGACTCAACATCCTGTGTTCCTCTAAATAAACGTGTAGCAAACTTAAATCGAACAAAAATGTAATTGTTGACATATTACTTTCCAGCTCAGAAAGTCCTCTTATTTTTTTTGGAGTTTC
>JAAEPP010000280.1 GCA_024232495.1 Flavobacteriaceae bacterium | reverse complement strand
TCCGTGACGTCTGAAAGCCTTTGTTCTTTAGCCAGGGGGTAGCATTGGCGAATAGATTTGTGTTGCTGTGGAGGATAAGCCGTTCTGGTCAAGGCTGCTGGCTAGGTTTTAGTAGGCCAATTCAAATTATGATCGTCAACGTTACTTTCAAGGGAGGATGAAGCCCCAAAATACTAGGGATATTCCAAAATTTCCTAATTTTCAAGCGTTAAACATGATAAAAGACTCTTTCCATTAGTATTAGTATTAGTTTCTTAGGGTAATAATAATATACTGGTTTTACACATTTTCTCAAATATAGCCCTCAGTTAAGTCATACATGTTGTACCCCTTGTATGTGACCGAAAAACTTCTAAATCCTCGCAATATTCAAAATTTACCAATCTTCAAACTCAACGTTCAGACATAACCATCATTTCATTTTATCTATGCTATTTTCTTATTATGATAATATTGTATTGGCTCTACACATTTTCTCAAATTTAGCCCTCAGTTATGTTATGCATGTACTTCTTGCATATGACCGAAAAGCTTCTAAATCCTTGCAATATTCAAAATTTACGAATTTTCAAGGGTAATG
>JAAEPP010000279.1 GCA_024232495.1 Flavobacteriaceae bacterium | reverse complement strand
TCTTGCTCACGCTCTGCTACTGTTACACCTGCATCCGACATCCAAACTACCTTACCGTTACCTAAGTAAGTCTTAGCTCCTTTAGCTTCTCTCTCTTCTTTAGATTGAGAAACAGATACACTTGCATTGTTACCAAACTTTGTTTCGTCATTAATTGACATCGTTAAGTTTAAATAAGAGCCTTTCTTACCTTTGATTAACTTTGATTTGTCGATGTCTTCTACGTTGATACTGAAATTTACTATTGCACTCATTTTTAATTGCCTATTTCTAGGACTTTATTTAATTATTGGTTTACTTAAAAATTCTCTTTACTCCTTGCACTACCCAATCACCTGCTAAATAAATCAGCATAAAGGGTCCTATTAATAATTGTGCTACTGTTAACAATACTCTTCTTAAAAAGTTCTTCATCTTTATATATTTAATTATTTACGTTTAAAGTCTTCTGACTCGTCTTCTCCAAAGATACCTAGCTCATATAAACCTGTCATCTTTAGTACAGCTCTGCTTAAAGCTCTTTTCTCTGCCATCTCAGCTACATACCAAGTGTTAGTTGAAGAGTCTTTAAAACTGCTTCCTTTCAATGCTGAACCAAAAGTCTCTATAACTTTATCACCTTTCTTAGCATACGCTTTGATTACTGCGAAGGTAGGCTCACATTTAATAACATCGTAAGTGATGTCAATCTTTTCATAACCCATCACTTTCTCTATACCACTTCTAGTGATAATGATGTAGTGTTGGTGTTTAAATACATCGCTTTTGTCAAGCGAGTATTTTTTGTACATTTC
>JAAEPP010000278.1 GCA_024232495.1 Flavobacteriaceae bacterium | reverse complement strand
TATTCAAATCAAAGTCATTGTTATTTAACTGTAACTTCTTCCTACTATCAAAGGGCGTATTCTTCTCCACTTTTCTATTTAGGCCCTCTTCTACTTCTTCAACACATCACTTGTGTCAGCCAGTTGCATTTCTTCCCTCTCATCGGAAAGAATCCTCGAGTGTGTTCAAATCAAAGTCATTGTTATTTAACTGTAACATCTTCCTACTATCAAAGGGCGTATTCTTCTCCACTTTTCCATCTACGTCCTCTTCTACTTCTTCAACACATCACTTGTGTCAGCCAGTTGCATTTCTTCCCTCTCATCGGAAAGAATCCTCCAGTGTATTCAAATCAAAGTCTTGTTTTTTACTTGAAACATCTTCCTACTATCAAAGGTCGTATTCTTCTCCACTTTTCCATGTAAGTCCTCTTCTACTTCTTCAACACATCACTTGTGTCAGCCAGTTGCATTTCTTCCCTCTCATCGGAAAGAATCCTCGAGTGTGTTCAAATCAAAGTCAT
>JAAEPP010000277.1 GCA_024232495.1 Flavobacteriaceae bacterium | reverse complement strand
GTCTCCGACCCCACCATCCTGGCTCATGAACATTGGCCCGTCCGTGACTATTGGCTGTTTGCGACTATTGGCTGGCACAAGCACAAGCCACAAAGGACAACTGGTATTGTAAGGGTCTGATTTATATTCTCTAAACTAGAAGTTAGAGCGAAAGGAATCTGAATCTGCCGGACGGAGTACGGAGCAGGAGCAGGACAACCGGTATTCTAAGGGTCTGATTCCTACTGCCCGCGGTAGAGGAGGCGGGCCGAGCCTGACCTGCCCGCCATGCACCTGAATTTTTTGGCCATTTTGAAAAAAAAAAGCCACTGCTCCAGCACTTCCCGTGGACCAAAAAAATCCAAAAAAAAATCACGGCCTCCTGGGACCCAGTTATGGCCCAAAAACTGCATTTTTGGGCCATTTTGGCCAAAATGGCAAATTTTGGAGGTTTTTGGGCTCTCAGTTGAGACACATGCACCCAAATTAAAATCTGAGTGCACAGCGCCAACATTCCCGCCCATTGCACACTGCGGCCGGGTGTCCAACTAAGGAGTCGCCTGACTCAAAATTCAATTTCTCTGCACATATGAATACTATGGAGCTGCTTTTGCTTGGAGGGCTTCACAAGATGTGTATGTTCCATGAGCCGGAAGGATTTTGGCCAACCATTTTTTTACACATTTTTTCGGGGGCACCCAAAAGTCACTGTCCTGTATCTCGAAGAGCTTTGCCGAGCCAATCTAGTTCAGAAAAGGTAAATTGGAGTTCTTTAAATTTCACATTTAAATTTTTTAGCCACCTTCTAAAATTGTCAAAACATAGGCATGTGGGGTGTCTATCCACTCGCAATGGGCGGGAATGTTGGCGCATTTGTCTCAACGGAGAGCCCCAAAACCTCCAAAATTTGCCATTTTGGCCAAAAGGGCCCAAAAATGCATTTTTTTTTGTCAAAATCAGTATCTTAGAAAATAGTTTTCCG
>JAAEPP010000276.1 GCA_024232495.1 Flavobacteriaceae bacterium | reverse complement strand
CTTATCATTTTCTCCAGAAAGAAATTTCACCTAATTTTCTAAATCCGTTTTAGAATTCTCTTGAGGATCTTCTCCAACACTTTCTCTATACTCTTCAACCTCTCTATTCAAATAAGACAGTCTCTCCACTAAATTCTAATTATCATCTTTCAATTCTTCAAATAAATCTGACAATTTTTTGTTCTCTTCAAGCAAAACATCATTCCCTCATACTCTAAAGTACTGAGGACACAACAGCATACAATTTCTAAAAACTTGATAGATCCTTGAACTCGTAAATAACTTCTTTAAAATTCTTCCTCTTCTAATCAAGCTTGGTTAGAACAGTGGCACAAATGTAGAAAAATCTCATTCTGTTTATGTTAATTAATACATTAAATTCCTTCGCAAATCTTTGATTAAATTTTGATATTGGTCTAATCTACTGACCACATCTTTTATCTCTTTCTAACTACATTTTATGAACTTCTCTGGTTCAAAGGTTTTCGTTAAAAATTTCTTACAAGGCAGTATTTGCTTCAAACTCAGTCGTTTCAGATACTTATTGATTTTGATCACGAAATTTCTATGATTGTCTATCTTCTACAAAATATCTGAAGAACATTTTTGATAATCTTCTTTCTCAAAACTCTAGCATTGTGCAAATTCGTTCTCATAAACATTTTTCTTTTAAATTAACTTCAAACAAAACTTGATCTATCTAGTTATTCTCAGAGAACAACCATTTATTCATTAATTATTCAACCTCCATTAAATATATTAATTAGTTGTATAAATTTTATCAGAAGATTTTTCTTTAACTGTTTTAACTTTTACTATCGTGTTTTCTTTTTGGATCACATTTTTCTCTTCTTGGAATTCAACATGGTTATCTTGTAAATGTTTTGGAAGATTGTCAATCATTCTCTAATGAAATTTCTTCAATCTCTTATACTCACTTTCAAAGAATTTAGCTCTGTTTCTGTGTTGTTGGGAATTCAGAGCTTGATGCTCAGCTTTAGTCAGAATCTTAATCAGATGATCCATTTTCTCAGAATTCATTTTCTCTCTTGCAACTTCTCCCATCAAAAATCTGACCTGATTATTTTGATTTGAGATTCTTTCAGAAGATTGTAGAAGTTTCTGTTGTATATCATTTTTTTCCAAATTCAATTTTTTGAATTTTTCAAGTAATTCTTCTTGGTTAAAAGATTGAGTGTCTTTGTTCTTCATAAATTTCAAATGTTCAACTTTTTCTAATAATTCTTCATTCTATTTTTCTGTAGTGTTGGTTCTGTACTCAAGAATATCGTTATTGGATTTCAGTTGTAAATTTTCTTTCTGTAAATCAAGGACTCTGACTTTTAAAGCTTGGATTTCATTTCCATTGTAATTCTTTGTGTTCTTCCTGTTCTCTAGATCGTTTTTCTCTTTTATCAGAATTTCGTTTCTATTTAGAATTCTTTTGAACTCTATCGACATTCGATCCTTCTCTTTCAACTCATCTTGTAATTTATCGATTTTGACTTCATAATCACCGAAAACTTCTTTCATTTTTTCATTTTCGCATTTGAAGAAAAATAATTGTTGATTTATTTTTTCCAAATCTTGAGCTAATTCGAAGCATTTTTCTCTCTATCCTTTTAATTCATAATTGTCTTGTGTTAATTCAGAATTTTTATTTTGAAGTTTTTTGCATTGGTTTTCTAAATCTTCTTGATTTTTCAGCTATTGCTACAAAGCCATGAAATTCTTTTCCATTACTCTAAAAGTATCCAATAGCTTATCATTTTCTCCAGAAAGAAATTTCACCTAATTTTCTAAATCCGTTTTAGAATTCTCTTGAGGATCTTCTCCAACACTTTCTCTATACTCTTCAACCTCTCTATTCAAATAAGACAGTCTCTCCACTAAATTCTAATT
>JAAEPP010000275.1 GCA_024232495.1 Flavobacteriaceae bacterium | reverse complement strand
TAAGAACTTCCAGAACCATAGTAATTTCCAAAAGTAGAATACGAATAAGGGTGCGTATAATAACTATAAAACCCCCCGTAATATGAAGGGTAATAGGTTGAATAAGGTCCCATCATTCCCATATTCCCCATATATAAGTCATTATAATAATTTGTTGTTGTTGTTTCAGAGTAATCTTTTAATACATTGATGCAAACCGCATCGTATCCTTCATAACCTAATATTTCTTTAATAAATTTTTCTCTTTCCTCCGTCATTTCTTTATCAGGATTCATCTTTGGGAATCTAGTAAAGCTTTCAGTCGCTTTGTATCCTTTTGATCTAAGTTTATTTGCAATACTCGTTTCGAAATCTGCTCTTACTTCTGAGTCAGCAGTTCTGGCAATTACTAATATATTTCTTTCTTTCATTTTATGACCATCTTCACTTCTCCATGCACTTAAAACCTTGACAGAAGTGTTGCAACTCACAAACAATAGAAGGATCATTCCTACTACTATAAATTGATTTTTTTTCATTTTATAAAATTTTAGTCTTTTAATAATCCTCTAGAGATTACTATTTTTTGAATTTCTGAGGTACCTTCATAAATCTGAGTGATTTTGGCGTCTCTCATTAACCGTTCTACATGATACTCTTTTACATAGCCGTTACCTCCATGTACTTGGACAGCTTCAACCGTTACTTCCATTGCAACTTGAGAGGCAAAAACTTTAGCCATTGCACTACTCATATCATAATTGTTGCCTTGATCCTTATCAAGAGCAGATTTATAAACTAATAATCTAGCTGCTTCAATATTGGTATGCATATCTGCTAATTTAAAAGCTATAGCTTGGTGATTACATATTTCTGTCCCAAATGCTTTTCTAACCTTAGAATAATCTCTTGCTAATTCGTAAGCACCTGCAGCAATTCCTAATGCTTGAGACGCGATGCCAATTCTACCCCCTGAAAGCGTTTTCATAGCAAATGTAAATCCAAAGCCATCATCACCAATCCTATTCTCTTTGGGTATTTTTACGTCAGTGAACATCAATGAATGTGTATCACTTCCTCTAATCCCAAGTTTATCTTCTTTGATGCCAACCTCAAAACCTTCCCAATTTTTCTCGACAATAAAAGCATTAATTCCTTTGTGTTTTTTTTCTTTATCTGTCTGCGCTATAACAATATAGTAATCCGCTGAATTTCCGTTTGTAATCCAATTTTTAGTGCCGTTCAGTAAATAATAATCTCCTTTGTCTATTGCAGTGGTTTTTTGTGAAGTTGCATCGGATCCAGCTTCAGGCTCACTTAAACAAAAGGCTCCTAATTTTTCGCCAGTTGCTAATTGGGTCAGGTATTTTTGCTTTTGTTCTTCATTAGCATATTTTTCAATACCATAACAAACCAACGAATTATTTACGGACATAATAACACTAGCCGAAGCATCTATTTTTGATATTTCTTCCATTGCAATTGCATAGGATAAAGTATCCATCCCACCACCACCGTACTTGGGGTCAACCATCATTCCAAGAAATCCCATTTCTCCCATCATTTTTATTTGTTGTGTAGGAAACTCCTGTTTATTGTCCCTTTCTATAACTCCAGGCAATAATTCAGTTTTTGCAAAATCACGAGCAGCGTCGCGGATCATAATATGTTCTTCGGTAAGCTTAAAATCCATTGAAAACGATGTTATATAAATTAAAAAATTGATTGCAAAGATACCTTTTTAAATGTCAATTATCAAATGAGAATTTGACAGAAAATGGGTTTAAAAACTTGCTTTTATTTTTGAACATACCAGTAAGGTCTTGTATATTTAGAACATATTAAAATTATTTTTTGAGAACAACTAATTATCATGTAATAGGAGTAATGAGTGGTACTTCACTGGACGGTATTGACTTGGCAGAAGTCAATTTTAGTCTGTTAAATAATAAAACCTGGGACTATAAAATTTTAAATACTGAAACCGTTTTTTATTCCAAAAATTGGAGAGCCAGTTTGAAAAATGCGCTTACATACTCTGAGACTGAAGTTTCTAAGCTAAATATTCAATACACACGTTTTTTGGCATCCGTCATCTCAAGATTTATTGATAAGCATCAAATAAAAAACTTAAATGCTGTTTGTAATCATGGCCATACTATTTGGCATCAACCTCAAAAAGGGGTTACACTTCAAATTGGAAATTTACCAGAATTAGCAGTTTTAATAAAACAAAATGTAGTTTGTGATTTTAGATTACAAGATGTAAAACTAGGAGGGAATGGCGCTCCTTTGGTGCCAATTGGTGATCAATTGTTATTTAATGATTATGATTATTGTTTAAACTTAGGAGGTTTTGCTAATGTTTCTTACGAAGAAAATATTGGCTTTTCTTTGCCTAAAAGAATTGCTTACGATATTTGTCCTGTAAATATTGTTCTTAATTATTTAGCAGAAAAAATAGGTTATGAATTTGATCATAATGGAGATTTCGCTCAAAGTGGTAATGTATCTAATAAAGTATTAAATGAATTAAATAAGTTGTCTTTTTTTAACTTCTCACCGCCAAAATCGTTAGGATTAGAATGGGTAAAAAAATATGTTTTTCCTATTTTAGAAGAATCAAATATTTCGATTATCGACCAGCTATGTACTTATACGGAACATATTGCTTTTCAGTTATCAAAACAATTTAATAAAAACAGTAAAGTTTTGGTTACTGGTGGCGGAGCTTTTAATTTGTATTTATTAAAAAGAATCAACTCTTTTAAACATTTAAAGCTTTTAATTCCCTCAAATACTTTAGTAGAATATAAAGAAGCATTAATTTTTGGGTTTCTAGGAGTACTTCGATTGAGAGACGAAAATAATTGTTTGAGTAGTGTTACTGGTGCAAAAAAAAATCATTCTTCAGGAACAGTTTTCAAGATAAAATAACTACAAATGTGTTCCGCATCGGAGGAGGTTTTTTTTATATTTGTGTTCTTTAAAATTCACTTTAATATTTTGAATAAAAAAACACTTCTTTTGCATCCAGATAAAGATTTAATTATTAAAATATATCCTCCAGTAAATACAGAAAATTTAGGTTTAAACAGTATACCTATGTTTCTTAAAATAATTCTAACCAATTTAAAAAAAATCAATGTTTAAATATTTTTTAGGGCAAAGTCCACGATGGTTCAAGATGACCATGATAACTTTTATGATCTTTAATGTTATCTCATTTTATATTTTGGGGCCCACTATAACCGCTTGGATATTTATTGCAGAGTTTATTTTTACATTGTCTATGGCACTAAAATGTTATCCTTTACAATCGGGAGGGATTTTAGCTATAGAGGCTTTATTTTTAAAATTAACGACTCCCGAAAATGCATACCACGAGGTTGACCAAAATTTAGAAGTAATTCTTCTACTAGTTTTTATGGTTGCTGGGATTTATTTTATGAAGCCTTTATTGATGTACATTTTTAGTAAAGTATTTACAAAAATCAAGTCAAAATTAATATTATCACTTTTATTTGTTTTTTTATCTGCAGTGTTGTCAGCTTTTTTAGATGCATTGACAGTAACCGCCGTATTAATTAGTGTAGCAATTGGATTCTACGGAGTTTATCATAAAATTCATTCAGGTGAGCGAGATTATGATGAGAGTGGAGTAAAAGATAAATCTGAATTAAGTGGTGAAACCTTAGAGGAGTTCAGAAGTTTTCTACGAAGTTTAATCATGCACGGTGTTGTTGGTACTGCTCTTGGCGGTGTTTGCACCCTGGTTGGAGAACCTCAAAACCTATTAATTGGAGAACGAATGGGATGGGATTTTATTGAATTTTTCCTACGTATGGCGCCTATTACAATTCCTGTTTTATTCGCGGGATTAATCACCACTGTAGTTCTAGAGACAACAGGTATATTCGGATTCGGACAAAAGTTACCTGAAGTAGCGAGAACCATCATAGAACATTACACCGAAGAAGAGGATTTAAAACGAACCCATAAAGAAAAATGGGGAATTAAGGTTCAGGCCGTTTCCGCAATTTTATTAATTATTGGTTTGGCGATGCATATAGCTCCAGTTGGATTTATTGGTTTAGCGCTTATTGTTGTTCAAACAGCATTCATGGGTATAACTGAAGAACACCAATTAGGAAGAGCATTCGAAGAAGCACTTCCTTTTACAGGCTTATTAGTAGTATTTTTTGTGATAGTTGCGATGATTCATGATCAACATTTATTTAAGCCAATCATTGATTGGGCACTAACTTTAGATCCTTCTCAGCAACCGAGTATGTTTTATTTAGCAAATGGAATTCTCTCAATGATAAGCGATAATGTGTTTGTCGCAACCGTTTATATTGGAGAAATAAAAACAGCTTATGATGCCGGTGCTATCGGACTTGAGCAATTTGAAAAATTAGCTATTGCGATTAACACCGGTACCAATTTGCCGTCTGTCGCAACACCTAATGGTCAGGCAGCATTTTTGTTTTTACTAACATCTTCTTTGGCTCCATTAATTAATTTAGATTATATCAAAATGGTGAAGATGGCTTTTCCATATACTATTGTCCTAGGAATCACGGGACTCTTAGGGATAATTTATTTTCTGTAATCATGGATTTAAATCAATAAAATTTTGTTGTTAACATAAAAAAACAATTTATAACATAAAATATTCGTTGTTAAATAAAAACCATTTTATATATGTTGCCCATACTTATTCAAAATGATTCTGATACAAATCAGGATCTCGAGCCAATAATTCAAGAAAAGACCCTATCCATTGTGGAACTTATAACCGATGGAGGTATGGCAGGCCAGATTATTATTGGAGTCTTGTTTATCCTTTTATTCGTTGCAGTTTATCTTTACTTTGAACGGTTATTTGCAATTAAAGCAGCTACGGATTATGATGCTAATTTCATGAGTCAGATAAGAGAAAATATAAGTAGCGGAAATATGCAAGCAGCTAAAGTATTGTGTTCTCAGAAAAACACACCAGTAGCAAGGCTGACCGAAAAAGGGATTTCCAGAATTGGCAGTCCATTAGAGGATATCAATACAGCTATTGAAAATGCAGGAAAGTTAGAGGTATATAAATTAGAAAAAAATGTTAGTGTTCTAGCGACCATATCTGGTGCTGCTCCTATGATTGGATTTTTAGGAACAGTAATTGGCATGGTCTTGGCTTTTCATACTTTAGCAACTAGCAGTGGTCAAGCAGAAATGGGGACTTTGGCAGAGGGAATCTACACAGCCATGACTACTACAGTAGCTGGCTTAATTGTTGGAATTATAGCTTATATTGGTTACAATCACTTGGTAGTTAAAACAGATAAGGTAGTTCATCAAATGGAAGCAACAGCAGTGGAGTTTTTAGACCTTTTAAATGAACCAGCATAATGAATTTAAGAGGTAGAAATAAGGTGAGTGCGGAGTTCAGTATGAGCTCTATGACCGATATTGTTTTTTTATTATTAGTGTTTTTTCTACTTACCTCACCAGCAATCACTCCAGATGCATTGGATTTGATTTTGCCGAAAGCAAAAGGTAAAACGACTCATCAACAAAATGCCTCTGTAAGTGTTACTAAAAAAGGTGCTTACTACATAAATAAAGAACGTGTCAATAAAAAAAATATAGCTCTTGAACTAGATAAAATTTTAGTTGGACAAAAAAAACCAACTATTATCTTAAGAGCTGAAGTAGGAGTGCCTATTGAAGATGCAGTTTTTATTATGGATATTGCTAATAAAAATAATTATAAAGTGGTATTGGCAGTAAGACCTAATTAAAATGAGTTTTTTAGACACACAACATAAAAGAAAGAGTATGGCCATAACGGTTATGATTCATATGATCCTAATACTCTTATTATTTTATGTTGGGCTATCTTACTTAGATCCACCAATTGAGAATGGAATTGCAGTAAATTTTGGAACTATCGATACGGGTTCTGGAAAAATACAACCTTCAAAAAAAGTAAATACAGCTCCAAATCCAAAAGTAATACCACAAGTTGTTAAAGAGCCTTCTGAAGCAAAAGAAGATGTAATAACTCAAGAAACTACGGAAGCTCCGGTTATTAATAAAGAAGAAAATAAAGAGGAAGTAAAGGAGGTTGAAACGATAGCTGAAAAAGAAATTCAGGGCCAAGAACTTGAAAAAAAAATAGATGCAAAACCTGATAAAACTACAACTGACATACTATCAAGTTTAATTAATGGTCCAAAAAGTGAAGGTAAAGATCAAGCTGGAGAAGGGAGTGATGAAATTGGAGGGGATAAAGGAGATTCTAAAGGTACTCTAAATGCTAAAAGTTATTATGGTACTGGAAAAAGCTTAGATGGAGACGGTAATTATCTGTTGGGAGGAAGAAAAGCATTAAATAAAAAAAAATTCTTACAGGATTGTAATGAGGCTGGAATTGTTGTAGTAAGTATAGAAGTAGATAGAGCAGGAAACGTGATAGATGCAACACCAGGTGTTAGGGGAACAACTAATAACTCAAAATGTTTGTTAGATCCTGCAAAAAGAGCAGCTTTAGCAACAAAATTTAATAAGGATGGTAAAGCGCCTTTCAAGCAAATTGGAAAAATTATTTACAGATTTAGCCTTTCTGAATAGTCATACTATTTTGTGCATTTTTACTGTTTTTATATCATTAGATAAAGGGATTGTTTGATGTCCAGATTATTTTGAAAACAGATAAAATCAAAAAATAATAATAATTAATTAAAAAGTTATTAATTACACTGAAACCATATCATGGCTTTACCGACAGTTGCCTATGTATCAACGTGAAGGGGCTTCTGCTTACAAAGCTGATCTATCAAATACTCTTAAGCTCGTTAGTTATTTAGGGAATCCTCAAAATGATTTTAAGTCTATACATGTAGCAGGAACAAACGGGAAAGGTTCTACCAGTCACATGATGGCATCTGTTTTTCAAGAAGCAGGCTACAAAGTAGGTCTTTATACGTCTCCTCACTTAAAAGATTTTAGAGAGCGTATCAAAATTAATGGAGAATTAATAGCTGAAGAAAACGTTGTTCATTTTATAAAAAGACACCAATCTTTTTTTTTACAAAATCAATTGTCATTTTTCGAAATGACTGTTGGGATGGCTTTTGATTTTTTTAAAAATGAAAAAGTAGAGATTGCTATCATTGAAGTTGGATTAGGAGGCAGACTAGATAGTACTAATGTTATAAAACCCGAAATTGCTGTGATTACAAATATTGGGTTGGATCACACCAGATTTTTAGGAGAAACCATAAAGGAGATTGCGCACGAAAAGGCAGGAATTATCAAAACGGGTATTCCTGTTGTTATTGGAGAATATACAGAAGAAACTAAAGCTGTTTTTTTAAGAAAATCAAAAGATACAAACAGTCTAGTACTTTTTGCAGAGGATATATTAACGCCAAAATTAGAATTAGATTTACTAGGAGACTATCAACTAAAGAATAGCCAAACCGCTTATACCGCTTTAAGTGTTTTAAAAAAAATGGGATGGAAACTTTCCAAAGAAACAATTCAAGCAGGTTTAAAAAAGGTTGTTGATAATACAGGGCTAGCAGGAAGGTGGCAAATACTTAATCATAGTCCAAAGATTATTTGTGATACTGCTCACAATAGAGAGGGTTTGAGCTATGTAATGAAACAATTAAATATGGTAAATTGTGATCAACTTCATATTATTTTGGGCGTCGTAGATGATAAAAACCTGGACACTATTTTGCCCTTATTTCCAAAAAATGCCACCTATTATTTTTGTAAGCCTAATGTTGTTCGAGGTTTAGACGAAGAGGAACTAAAACAAAAAGCATCACAATATTCTCTTGTGGGTCAAACTCACTCTTCGGTTAATGAGGCTTATAAAAAATCACTTATAACTGCCTCTAAAAAGGATTTGATATTTATAGGGGGTAGTACCTTTGTAGTCGCAGAAGTTTTGTAATATTTTTTATATAATTGTTTGTGTTAACTAAAAACTACCTTATATTTGCCACCCGATTAACGGGCAATTAGCTCAGCTGGTTCAGAGCACCTCGTTTACACCGAGGGGGTCGGGGGTTCGAATCCCTCATTGCCCACCAAAAATAAACCCACTAATTCAAGTGGGTTTTTTTATTGTTTGAGTTTTACAATTATTTAAAATATTATTTTTACATAATGGCAATTATGAATAAAAAACATAATTCAGTGGAAAGATTTTGGAATGATTATTTGAATGTAAATCCCTACAATAAAAAAGAAACTCCTCAATCATTCTATTTTTGTGATAATAAAAAAGATGCTGATGAATGTGCTGAATTAGTTGTTAAAGGAATAAAGCAAGCAACTGCAACATCTTTGTGGTGGTTCAAAAAAAATAATGTTTCGCTTCCTAGAGTTGGTGATAAATATATTGTTACTGATTGGGTTGGAAATCCAAGAGTAATAATTGAAACTATTAAAGTTCAACAAGTCCCTTTTAATAAAATAACTTCAGAATTTGCAAAAATTGAAGGAGAAGGTGATAAATCTTTAGACTATTGGAGAAAAGTTCATGAAGCTTTTTACAAAAGAGAAATGGCTACTTGTATCGAAAAGTTTGATAAAAATATGATTATCGTTTGTGAATATTTTAAAAAAATATTTTAAATCCAATCTAATTTTTTAACTGTCATCTCAGTTTCAATAGCACCCGTATGTAAGGTAGTCTTTGGTTCAAATAATAGGTTAAACACTATCTCTCCATTGGTATGGGGTCTATGTTCTACTCCTTTTGGTATAATTAATATTTCACCTTCTTTTACCTCAACGGTTCTGTCACCTCTAAAATCGACAAAAAGTGTTCCTTTAAAAACCATGAAAAGTTCATCTTCATTTTCATGACTATGCCAAACAAAATCACCTTTAAGTTTACACGCCTTAACATGCTGACCATTAAGTTCTCCTATGATTTTAGGAGTCCATTCTTCGTTAAATAATGAAAACTTATTCATTATGTTAATGGGTTCAATTTTATTCATAATTAAAAATTATTATTATGATTAACTTCTGTAGGTAAAAGAAATATTTTTTTCAACAGTTTCTGATAAAGTATGGTGAACAGGACAATTATAAGCTGCCTTTTCTAAAATAGTTTTGGTTTTAGAATCGTATTCCTTTGGGAAAACTATATCAATTTGAATTTTAGCTATTCTTCTAGGATTATTACCCATTGTTTTTTTAACCATTGCTTTAGTCCCTTTAATATCCACATTATTTTTCTCAACGGCAATTGCCATTATGGTTAAGATACAACTTGCTAAAGCAGAACATACCATATCTGTTGGTGAAAATGTTTGCCCTAGTCCATGGTTGTCTTTTGGAGCATCGGTACTTATTTCAGATCCAGAATCTAAATGCGTAGCAATTGTTCTTAGATTTCCTTGATATTTAATTTCAAATTTGTTCACTATACAATTTTAAACAAATATAACGATATGGTTATTAATTGTTTTAACTAGGTTATCAATAAAATTATCTCAGTTAATCCGATTAAAAAGATTTTTTTAGGAAACATTTTTTAAAATATTCAAAATCAATTATTCAGCGAAATAGAATAATTTTTCAATTTTTATATTAAGATTCTGCGCTATTTTCATAGCTAATTCTAGGGTTGGTTTATACCGATATCGTTCAATTGAAATAATTGTTTGCCTACTGACTCCAACATTGGCTCCTAATTCTTCTTGAGTTAAACCCTTCTTTTGCCTGACTTCTTTCAAGTTGTTTTTTAAAATCATTTTAAACGGTTCTATATAAGTAAAACTGATACAATGACTTTATGATCGATGTAAATGCAAGCAATACAAGAATATAAAAAACAATTCCACCATCAGTTAGTTGAAAGCTATTATATAATTCCTGATTTCCTGTGAGGTTTAAGAGTTCTTTATTTTGAAATTTAGAATATACATATCCAATAAAAATAAATAAAGAGAATTCATAAAGTAAATAACCTAATTTATAGGATTTTGAATTTATCATATCATCTCTTTCATCTCTAGCTTCCTTTTTTTTAAAAGTAATCTCTAATAAAGCATAGGCAACAGAAAAATAGATTACGGAACTTATTGTAATTTGAATTATTTTTCCAACTAAACCTTCCATCAAAAGGAGAGTTTTTTCTTGATTTTCATAAAAATAAGGAAGAAATATTAATGCAAATACAATCGAATATATAACCTCAATTAAAATTGATAGTTCTTTTTTAGATAGACTCATAATTTTATTTTTGAACGATTCTTAGTATTAATATGGCAAGCTTTGAAACTGAAAAAGTAAAAAGCCCAAATAGAGTTGATAATAAGGCAACTTTTAATCCACCGGAAAGTATAGTTGGTTCTGCACCTCCAGTAGCCTCAATAACATCAAAAGCAGTTATAAGTCCTATAAACGAACCCATAACTCCTAAAGCTAATCCAAGCGCACCACTATCGCTGATGTGTTTAAGCATTTTTTTTGAAATTTCTTTATTTGTTTTAAGGGTCAAAATAGATTTTATTGTAAAATAAATTAAGATTAATAAACAAATAAGAATAAGAGACATAAATAATGCGCCTCCCTCCATAAATCTATTGATTAAACTTGTTCCGATAATTCCTGCTATTACTGCCATAATTCTAAATATTTTAAGTTTCATTATATAAATAAATTGTTAAGTTAACTTTACAAATGTAAATAAAAAAAATGTAAAGTTAGCTTAACTTATTAATTTTTTTTAAAAGTAAATGATAATAGTATTTAAAATGCAGAAACTAGTGGAAACAAAAAAAGCAATCCTAATAGTTTAGGATTGCTTTTTTTAGTAATAACCAATACATTTATTCCATTGTTTTAGCTCTACTATAAACATTTATTTTTTTAATTTTTCCATCTACAAATTCCATGTCATGTATGTGGTGTTCTAAAACCTCATTTCCATCTGCATCGGTATCAGTGTAAGTATTACCTGTAGTTAGCCAATGGGTCATTTCACCTTTTTCATTTTTACTATCATTGGTAATCATCCACTGGACTTCCCATGATGGATTTGATGTTTCGAACCATGTTTTTAATAATTCCATTTGAGCATCAGTTCCTTTAAGGGTTCTTCCGTCTGGCAAGAAACCTTCCCATTCCGGATGATTTAGTTCCGCTATCTTTTCTAAATTTTTATCGTTATGAGCTTGAACATAGTCTAGCCAAACTTGTTCCGTATTTAAATCGCCCCCAGTAATTGGGTTTACGGAGCGGTCTTCCATATAGGCTGAACCAATTACTGTCGGTTTTAAATCTTCCTTTGTGGATGCTTTTTCATTACTGTTTTGTGCATCATTACAAGCTGTAAATACGAATGCAGCGAGTAAAATTGTGAATAATTTTTTCATTTTTTGATTGTTTTTAGGTTATAATTTTATGATTAATAGTCCAATTTACAGAATAATCTTATAAACAAAGAAAATTATAAAAGATTCTAATTTATAAAAAGTTTAAAATCTTCTCTAAGGCCATACCCCTAGATGCTTTTATTAAAACATAAGCATTTAAAAAAGAGGTACTCATAAGTACAGGTTTTAAGTTCTCAAAAGATCGGTATTTTTTTATGTTGGCTACATTGGAAGTAGTTTTATAAAATGCATTACCAATTAAATAGCATTGCCCGTCCAAATATTTTTCTAGATAATCACTTATATATTGATGTTCCTCTTCAGAAGTAATACCTAATTCAAACATGTCTCCAAGAAAAACTATTTTATTGGGACTGCGAGACTGGACGAAGTTTTGTAGTGCCGCCATCATACTCGTTGGATTTGCATTGTAGGCATCTAAAATGATAGTATTGGTCTCTTTTTTTATTATTTGTGACCTATTGTTATTAGGAATATAGCTTTCAATTGCTTTTTTGATATTCATAGTATCTACTCCAAAGTAAGATCCAATGGTTATGGCTGCAGCTATATTATTAAAATTATAATGACCTATTAAATGACTTTGAATTGTCAAGCCTTCAAATAATAATAGTAATTCGTTCGAAGAATCAATAAGTTGAGGAGTACAATTTTGCGATTCATCTCCAAATGTAAATTTATTAATGTGTTCAGAATTTTTTTTCTGATTTTTATCGTTATCATTTACAAATACCGTCTTGTTTGTTGCTCTAAGATATCGGTATAACTCTGATTTTGATTTAATCACACCTTCTAAACTTCCAAAGCCCTCTATATGGGCTTTTCCAAAATTTGTAATATACCCATAATCAGGTTTTGTTATTGCACACAATAATTCGATCTCTCCAGGATGATTTGCTCCCATTTCCACAATACCTAATTCGGTACTTTTATTCATATTTAGTAATGTAAGCGGGACTCCAATATGATTATTGAAATTTCCAATGGTGGCAACCGTTTTAAACTTTTTTGATAAAACTACATTTACGAGTTCTTTGGTAGTTGTTTTTCCATTACTTCCAGTAAGTGCTATGATGGGAATATTGAGAAAAACTCTGTGAAAGGTGGCCAATTCTTGAAGGGTCTTTAAAACATTAGGAACTAGAATTGAATGGTCATTTATATGTTTTTCTTCGTCTATAATAACCTTATAGGCTCCTTTTTCAACAGCAGCTTGAGCAAATTCATTTCCATTAAAATGAGCTCCTTTTAGAGCAAAAAATATAGAATCATTTGTAATGTTTCTAGTATCAGTGCTAATTCCAGAAGACCTTAAAAAATGACGATGGATTTCTTCAATTTTCATATAAATAAAGGTACAAAAAAAACCTCTTCGTTTATTGAAGAGGCTTTTTCTTATTTAGTTTAATCTAGTTTCTTGGTCTTTTTCCTTCTTTAGATTTTGATCCAAGCCTAGACATAGCACATCTAAAACCTATATAATCAGTTGCCATATCTTCTGGGAAATACCTTCGCTGGGCAGGATCTAACCAGTAATCTCTATCCCTCCATGAACCTCCTTTGTATACACGTGATTCATCACTAATTAATGAAGTCCTAGTAGTAGTTTCATCATATTGACGTTCTGATCTATTATGAATTGGAGAATTATACATTACTTTGTTTTCATCTACATCTTCATCATCGCTAAATGTCTGAAAGTATCTGGTAGATTTTTTATCACCATCACGATAATTCCGGTTATCACTTTTTGAGAAATTTGTTCTTAGATAAGTCTCATTATCATCTACTGGAATTTGATAAATTTCACCTGGTAAATTTCTGGCGATAAGTTTTCCATTGTTTAAAGTATCATAAACAATCGAATCTGCAGTAACAATTTTTACTCTTCCGTCGTTCCCGATAAAATCTTTTGTGTATTGATTTCCACGGAAATAATTGAAATCACTAAATTCATCATCAACTATTGGCCTGTATACATCAGCCACCCATTCTGCAACATTTCCAGCCATATCGTATAATCCATAACCATTTGGGTCATATGATTTTACTTCAGCAGTAATATCTGCTCCATCGTCACTCCAACCAGCAATTCCTCCGTAATCACCATCACCTTGTTTGAAATTTGCTAATTGATCACCTTTGGATTTTCTTTTTCCTGAACGCGTGTATTGACCCTCCCAAGGATATTTCTTTCTACCTCTATAAACGTTATAATTTCTTATACCAACGAGGCCAAGTGCTGCATATTCCCATTCTGCTTCTGTTGGTAGTCTGTAATCGGGTAACAAAATACCATCTTTCCTTTGTACATAAATATTGATGCTATCTTTGTTTCTTTTTATTCTTGCTTGAGTTGATTTTGATTGACGTGTTATAGAATCGTTACCTCCATAACTTAGTGTAGGTGAGTTCAAATAAGTTTGGCTATTAAAAGTTTTTCCAGCTTCTACACCATACTTTGCATCTCTTGTAATAAAACCTTTTTCTTCCAATATTTGCTCATTAACACGATCAGTTCTCCAATTACAAAACTCTACAGCCTGTTTCCAGCTTACGCCAACAACTGGGTAATCAGCAAATGCTGGATGTCTGAGGTAATTATTTGTCATTACTTCAGCATAACCAAGTCTATTTCTCCAAACTAACGTGTCTGGAATAGCTCCATTATATATATTTTTATAGTTTTCTTCAGAGGGGGGAAACAATTTTTTTAACCAGTCTAAATATTCAGAATACATTAAATTAGTGACTTCAGTCTCATCCATGTAAAAAGATTGAACATGTTGCTGGTTTGGAGAGTTGTTCCAATCGTGCATTGGATCGTCTTGTACTTTACCCATAGTAAATGTTCCACCTTCAATAAACACCAAACCTGGACCAGTTTCTTGTTCCTTTGCTTCTGCGTTGTATTGAAAGCCTCCTTCTTTGGCATTCATTTTCCATCCGGTAGCTCTTGAGCTATCTTTATAGTTTCTTCCTTTGTTACAGCTTACTAGTAATAAAGAAGTAACAAATAAAATAAGCAACTTTGGTGCTAAATTGTTTTTAAAGTTCATAGTTTTCAGTTATGAAAAAATTGGATTGCAATATAGTAATTAACGATAATAATTCAATATTATTTCAAATATTAAAACAATATGATTTTTAATTATCAATACTGTTAACGAATATTTTTTTTAAATATTATAAGACATAGAGTTTTTCTAATTTTAATATTTTCGTCATACTAACTTTATATTTGTTACGTTACTTATTAATATGAAAAAACTTATACTTTTATTTACTCTCATACTTATTCCGATTACTTTAGTTGGTCAAGATAAATTTATTGAATTAGATTGGAATAATACTGATGCGAGTAAATGGAGGTCAACTTCACAAAAAAATACTGTAAATGAAAAAAATTCAGAAGCATTAATTCGTTTGCTGATTAATCAAGATATGAATTTTATCAAACAATGGGAGGATATAAATTATATTGATGAAAATTCGTTAGAAATATCAAATATCATTTATGAAAAACTTTCTAACAATGAACTAAAAATCGTTAATAAAAAGCTTCTGATCGGCAAACATATTGCTGAATTAAAAAGTGGGAAATCTCGAAATAAATTTTATACATCCATTCTCATAAACCCAATAATCAAAGTAAACGGCATTCCTAAAAAAATTATTTCATTTAAAATTTCATACAAATATATTAATCAAAATAGACCATTAAAAACAATTCCTGTTTCAAATTCAGCTTTAGCTTCAGGAGATTGGTATAAATTTAAAGTTGATCAAACGGGTGTCTATAGGATAGACAAAAGTTTTCTCAGTAGCATTGGTATGAATCCCGACAATTTAGATCCTCGGACTATAAAAATATATGGGAATGGTGGTAAAGCCCTCCCATTTAAAAATATAGATAATAATGAGTTTGATTTAATAGAAAATTCCATACAAATAGTAGGTGAAGAGGATGGTAGTTTTGATAACAACGATTTTATATTATTTTACGGTGTTGGCACAAAAGGATATCAAGGAGATGATTTTGATACGAATATCAACCCTTACAGTGACGAATCTTTTTATTATGTTACCTCTAGTGTTGGTTTTGGTAACAGAATTCAACAAATTGTCGAGCCCTCGGGTGACGCTACAACCATTATTGACCAGTACAATAGCTATAAATTTTTTGAAAGCGATGAGTTTAACCCTGCCAAAGTTGGGCGCAGATGGCTCAGTAATCGCTTTGATATCGAGAGTGAACAATCATTTACTTTAAATTTTCCAAATATAGTTCCTGGAGAATTAATGAATGTAAAAGTAAAAGTTGCTTCTGCTTCTGAAACTAGTACATCTATGGCGATTTCTATTAATGGAACTAGTTTAGACCCCCTTATTTTTAGTCCTATTGAAGATCCTACATTGTTAAATTCAAAACAATTTGTTGGAGAGATTCCGTCGGGTAATGAAAATGTGGTTTTTAATTTGATATATAACAATGGAGGGAATCCTTCTAGCATAGGGTATTTAGATTATATTAGTGCTGAGGCACTTGTATTACTTAAAGGGAATAATCAACAATTGCCTTTTAGATGGAGTCAAGCAAGTACAACTTCAGGAATTGGAGAGTATCAAATTAGTAATGCTTCACAATTTTCTCAAGTATGGGATATCACAGATCCAAGTTTGATCCTTTCAAAATTGAATGCAAGCAATTCCACGTTTTCTTTCAAGGCAAATCTTGGAGAATCTAGAGAATATGTAGCCATAAACCCTTCTAATTATTACCAACCTATAAAAATTAATCAATCCTATGTCCCTAATCAGAATTTAAAGGGAACTATTTTTAATGACGAGTCTGGAAATTTTAAGGATATAGATTATTTAATTGTCACTCCTTCATCTCTGCTACAAGCAGCAACAAAACTTGCTGATCACAGATATCAAGTGGATGGAATTAACATAAAAGTTATTACATTAAATCAAATTTATGAAGAATTTAGTTCAGGTAAACAAGATATTGTAGCTATCAGAAATTTTGTAAAATATATTTATGATAACGCATCTTCAGAGGATAACCGAATAAAATATTTATGTTTATTTGGAGACACATCGTACGATTATAAGGATCGTATATCGAACAATAATAATATGGTGCCAACATACCATAGACTTTTTAGTAACAGCACTTTTGCATCATTTATGTCGGACGATTTTTATGGAAATATGGACCCGGAGGAAGGACTAATGCTGGCTGCTGAAAAATTAGATATTGCTGTAGGGAGAATATTAGCAGATGATCTACTATTGGCAAACGATATGGTTGATAAAATTATAAAGTACGATTCGAAACAATCTTATGGTAATTGGCGTAATGATTTTGTATTGGTTTCGGATGATGTTGACGAAGTTTGGGAGTTTAATTCCTTACAAAAAAATCTTGATAGGCTTGGGGATGAGGTTTCTGTAAGGAAGCCTTCAATTAATGTAAAAAAACTTCATTCGGATTCTTTTCAACAAATTGCTTCTGCAGGAGGAGATCGTTATCCAGATGTCAACAATGAATTCCAAAATGCTGTAGAAACAGGAGCGTTAATAATAAATTATCTTGGTCATGGAGGTGAAGATGGATTGGCTTCTGAATTTATTTTTACAAAAGAAACGGCACAAAATTTAAGAAATAATTATAAATTTTCTTGCATTGTTACAGTTACGTGCGAATTCACCAAATTTGATAATCCCCAGCGAATCACTGCAGGAGAACTTTCTTATTGGAATAAGGATGGAGGTGCAATTGCTCTAGTTACTACCACCAGATCTATTTCAACCATAACTGCTGTTGATTTTAATGATCTCTTAGCTCCAGAATTATTTGGATATGATAGAGATATTCCCAATACTCCAGCAGAAGCAGTTCGAATTGCAAAAAATAACGTAGGAAGTCTAAATAGAAGAGTAGTTTTTTTTATTGGAGATCCTTCGATGCGACTAGCTTTCCCTAGACAGAAAATTGAATTAACTACTTTAAATGATGTACCTATTTTAGAATCAACAGAAATTCTAAAAGCGTTAGACAAGGTTAAATTAGGTGGAGAAATTCGAGATAACAATGGAAATATTTTAGC
>JAAEPP010000274.1 GCA_024232495.1 Flavobacteriaceae bacterium | reverse complement strand
GCTGATTGTGAGTTACCTTATATATGTATATTTTTTAAAATAATATTTTTTGAAATCAAAAACGATTTCTTTGAACTTTTGTTTACATACTTTTGTTCATTTAAGGCCTCATTAAGGATATTGATAAGTTGCCAATTTTCAATAAAAATTATGTCTATGTATAGACAAATAATTTCAATTGAAAATTGGCAACTTATCTAAATCCTTAACAAGGACTTAAATGAAGAAAAACATGTTAATAAAAGTTCAAGTAAATAGTATTTTATCTCTAAAAAATTTTATTTTTGAAAAAAAATATATATGGGGTAACTCACAATCAGCTTTTGAAGATTAAAAGTGACCATATACAATTACATGAGGAAAAAAATTATATTCTGATGCCAGATTTGAAATCAGGGCGAAAAACTATTCCAGGAAAAATATAAACTAAGATGCGTAATTTCAAAAGAATATTGTTTAATGGGGTGCCAAAGATGAATTTCCTTTATGTTAGAAAACATAGATATTGTGTATTGAGTGACTTGGTAAAGTGATTTATTGATCATATGCAACCTAAATTTACAGATTCTAAGTGAGATAAAGGGTTTTTGAGTCAAATTATAATCTTATTTCTAAGTTAAAACTTTGAATGGTGTGGGTGTCAGAACAAAACACTATTTAGATCCTCTTAAAATAAATAACCCACTATT
>JAAEPP010000273.1 GCA_024232495.1 Flavobacteriaceae bacterium | reverse complement strand
TTTTAAGTCAAACTTTTTTGCGTGTTTACTGTATATTCCTTGAATATATCTCTTATGAAAGTTGTTAAATATAGAATTACTATTAGTTTCTCTAGTCCACTCATCAAATTCTTCGTTAAAGTGAGTTGTAAAGTTTCCGTCCTCAGATATGTTAGAAGGTCTCATATAAGAGTCTTCAGGATTACCTGAATCAAACTTTATACCAGTAATGGTATTTCTGTCTGCGTCTTTATAATTATCATTTATCTCTGTCTTTATAGCGTAATGCAACAATGGTTTACCTAATGTTGGATTAGGGAGGTTATCACCTTTATTATCTTCTACAAACCATCCCCATTGTATATCTGTAAGACCTCTATCGTCTCTTCCTGAAATACGCTCAAACATCATTTTCTCAAAACCGTTACTAACCTTGTAATTTCCTCCGTCAAA
This sequence comes from Flavobacteriaceae bacterium, assembly GCA_024232495.1. Lineage (GTDB taxonomy): Bacteria > Bacteroidota > Bacteroidia > Flavobacteriales > Flavobacteriaceae > Marifrigoribacter. The sequence goes on along the minus strand of JAAEPP010000273.1, from coordinate 1,125 downwards.
TATAAACGAGTTAGTGTTTTCTGGCTCTATATCTCCATCTTCTTCTGCAAATCTAATGTTATTAGCATTAAAGTCCATATTACCCCAGTCGTCACGTGTTACCTGCGATTGATTTATAGCTAAAAATGTCTTTGGCTCTGAAAATTTGTATTCTATAGTGTTATATGGCGATATTCTAGATACCGTAGTATCTGAGATGTCTACGTAAGGAGTTATATCGTACTGAACTCCATCATCATAGTATTTGTCCAAAGGTTTAACGTTAATTAAATAAGAATTATCGTTTAACCTTTCCTCAAAAGCAACTAAGTTGTATGTTTTGAATATATCTGATAAAAAGTCTATAATCTTCATATCAGGCATTAGTGATTGAGGGTTTATAATGTCTAAATTAGTTATAGCTTGAGAATCCTCGTCTTGAGAGTGTCTAAAGTAATTGTATTCATATATATAATCTGGAGATATACCTGAGTTAATGTCTTTATATTGAATTGTGTTTCTGACTTTTAACTCTGGTAAGTAACTATTTATACTTGTGTCTGCTACTACAATAGCTACAACATACAGAAATCTTCCTGCGTAGTAATTTGTACTTGTAGTAATCTCAATGTCTTCATTACTACTTCCGTCAAAACTAAAAGTCTCTATTTTTTCATTTATAATATTATTCGCAGAGTTCCATTCTTTTACTTGAAGAGTAACCTTAATATCTCCATCTCCTGTAACATTTTTTAGTCGTAAAAAAAAGTCAAATTTATTACGTCTATAATCGTTTATACTTGTAAAAACACTAGTTTGTTGAAGCTTTCTAAGGTCTGCGTCAGCACCAGGTATATATTCAAAATTATTTTCTTCTTGTCCGTAACCGTTCTCTGTTAAAAACCATCTCTTAGTATTTTTCTCGATTTCACCTGTTCCAGAGTCATAGCCTATAAACCCTTTTCTGTTATGCAGCCACATATAAAGGTCTTTTATGGTAGAACCACCTTGAAGAGTTGTATTTAGTGTTCCTGGTGTTGTAGTATCTATATCTGCAAGAAGACTAGTTGAAGGGTCAGGTGTAAAGTCAGCTTCTTCTTCAACTCCGTATTTTTCTGAACGTATAATCACGTTTTCATCATCAGA
>JAAEPP010000271.1 GCA_024232495.1 Flavobacteriaceae bacterium | reverse complement strand
AGTGGGACAACGTTTGTGAGTAGGTTACAGTTGTCATCCCAAACAATACAGTAAGACACGACTCAAACTTATTTCTATCACGCTATTTTAAATACATTTATTGAAAGCTAAAAGCTCAATAAATCAAAATACGAAAAGAAAGCAGTAAAACTCAAGGCTTTGCTTAGTCTAAAACTCCTTTTTAATGGATCTAAGGTGTTCAAAAAATAAAACTAGCAAACCTAAATTGGTATGCTTCTGCGACTTTCAACTTTCAGTCAGCAACAATAGCCGAATATAAAAAGCTTTTACTGAAAAATGCATTAGAAAGCAAAAGTTTTAAAATCTCGAGAGTTTTCCACGTGCTACAGTGCCCAATCTCAAAGTTAAATGTAAATATTTATCGTTTGGATCTGTTTATAAGTTTGATAAATAATTCTACAACTGTGCATTATCTGGAATTAAGATGTCATCAGATTTTCGGTAAAAAAACCTACCGTAATAGGAGGAGAAATTGATTTTTACTTACGTGCTACGGTACTTTTTTATCTAAATATATAGTTGAATATATGTCTTTCGAAATTGGTGTAGCACGTCGAAGATT
>JAAEPP010000270.1 GCA_024232495.1 Flavobacteriaceae bacterium | reverse complement strand
GATCCGATTTCTACATGTATAGGGAAAACCTTTCAAGAATCAATTTTCAACTTCGAAAATCAGAATAGTGGTAAGTGTAATAAAATGACTTTCTAGATAGATATCTTGGGCATGTCATGTTACTAGCATGGCAAAATCTAGCTTGAATCTGAATATGGCACCTGTGCACTCACTTCCTTTAGTTTTTATCCTTTTGAGTACTCCCGATTCAGCAATTTGAATAACACAAATAAAATTACAACAGATCTTGTTTTGAGTTTTGAATTGAAATGCATAGATAACAGCATCAAAAATGGCGAGCGAGTGGCTAGGGGTAAAGTTCTAACTGAAAAATCCCAAGCCTAAATATGGAAGTGCAGAGTGACTTGGTAAAGTACTTGCAAAAAGGTGAAATTAAAGATGTTCTATTCCAACTGACAAAGCAATGAAGAGAGGAAAGATATTTGTGACGAAATGTTTATTTTTCCTTGTAAAAATGAATGTACAAAGATCTCAAAGAATTAATCCCCTCAGGAAGAAATGGGCAAAACTGTGCGTTGGGCCCGAAACTGCCTGAGAATATACTAATATAGCAAGTCGGTGATTGGAGAATGAATTCATTCCGGCCAAGATTTCGATACATTTTTCCTTCCCTTAATATTTCCCAGCTCATTTAAGGAAAATGGATTGAAGCCTCCTCCAAGAGAACCGACCACTCCCCATTTCCAACGAGCAACGCATCCAACTCCCCCAGCCCCATTCAAAATGAGTTGCATGTTCCACCAAGGAACTCCCAGCCAAGCTCTCGGCTGAATAAATTAAGATGCATGTTCCACCAAGGAACTCCCAGCCAAGCTCTCGGCTGAATAAATTAAGATGCATGTTCCACCAAGGAACCCCCAGCCAAGCTCTCGGCTGACTAAATAAAGATGCATATTTTACTAAGGAACTCCACAGCCAAGTTCTCGGCTGAATAAATTAAGATGCATATTTTACAAAGGAACCCCACAGCCAAGCTCTCGGCTGAATAAATTAAGATGCATATTTCACTAAGGAACCCCCAGTCCAGCTCTCGGCCGAATAAATTGAGATGCATGTTCCGCCAAGGAACTCCCAGCCGAGCTCTCGGCTGAATAAATTAAGATGCATGTTCCACCAAGGAACTCCCAGCCAAGCTCTCGGCTGAATAAATTAAGATGCCTGTTCCACCAAGGAACTCCCAGCCAAG
>JAAEPP010000269.1 GCA_024232495.1 Flavobacteriaceae bacterium | reverse complement strand
GTTTCTCCGTCTTAAGCCTCCCTCCTGATCCACACTCGCTGAAGCAAGCCATTCTGAGAGCGCACTGGCAAACCTACTATTGGCTGCGCTGCACAGAAGCATCGGTCGCATATCTTTCATTCGAAGGTTGTGGCTGGAAATGGTCTTCTGAAGAGTCTTCCCTGAAACCTGTTTGGTTTACGTGCCCCCAACTGCCTCCTTCTTTGCGCTCAAGACGGAGAAACAAGAGCCTAATTTCAGAAAGCGATGGGGCAGATGTCGAAAGTGACAGTGAAAATCCTCCTGCTCCAAAGAAACGCAAGAAATGTACAAAGGTACTAAAGCGGACTCGTCGTATCAATGAAAATAGTGCTAGTAACGAAGACAAGGAAACAACAAACCAGTCAGACTTGGACCTAAATAGCACTGGACTTTCAGACGAACAGGAGAGCGAATGGGAAGTTTCTGACTTTAGTTCCTCGGAGGATTCTAGCGATGAATGGATACCTTGAGACAAATTGTT
>JAAEPP010000268.1 GCA_024232495.1 Flavobacteriaceae bacterium | reverse complement strand
ACATAACACGCGCGTCTTATACTCCTGCCCTATCTGCGCAAGCCTACCGCAAAACTCCCATGATTTAGAGGATGCACGACCACCGTATAGCACTCTATTCCTATACTTAGATAGTGTACCGTCTTCATTCTGCCAATAGCTTCTTAGGTTTGGGTTTAGGCTACTCATTAGTTAGCCCCATGAAGTTTAGCGAAGCCGTACTTATGTTCAGCTTTCTTTCTTGCTGTGATAGCTTTACCTTTATCAGCAAAGTATCCGAGGTTTTTTGTCTTTTGATTCACCATTATGCTAGCTTTCCATTTCTGCCTAGATTCATCGAACCCGACACCTACCGCGCCTGATGTGTTAGTGCTGTACAGTTTAGCGTTTCTTGCGTTATGTTGATAATCCGACGGCACAAGGTTAGATATAGCATTATTAGATTTGTCTTGGTCGAAGTGGTCTACTATCTTAGGTAAATACCCATGATAATGCAAAAAAACAAGCCTATGGGCATAGTAGGTTTTGCCATTAAGTTTAGCTCTAATGTATCCGTGCGCATTCTTTGACTCTACCTTTTTTCCATCCCATCTGGCGAGTTTACTTTTCTTTCTTACCTCACCGCTCACGTTAAAGCTAAAGTGTTCGTTGATGTTTTCTTTCGTGATATCCATTGTCTCTCTCTTTTTTTACTTGTTAGTTATACATATCCGAGAATGATTT
>JAAEPP010000267.1 GCA_024232495.1 Flavobacteriaceae bacterium | reverse complement strand
GGTGGTTATAGCGACGGGGCTCACCTCTTACCTTTCCGAACAGAGAAGTTAAGCCCGTTTGCGCCGATGGTACTACTACTGTGGAAGAGTAGGTCGCCGCCTTCTTTAAAACCTTCATCTTTTGATGAAGGTTTTTTTTTGCCTAAAAAGTAAGAAAAATAATGCTAGTTCAACTAAAAATAAATGCTCATGTACGATTTTCTATAATCGTGGTTTTGAAAAATAAAAGTTAAGCCACTTTGAAATAGTTAAAAAAAATATATAGAAATATAATAGTTTAAAAAATAAAGTACCTTTTAATAATAATAATTGTTTTGAATATTAAATAATTAGTAGTTAAATATTGATAATAGGTCATTATTGCTTACCACTAAATAGTAATCTTTCCCATTAATAATAATTTTCTCTAAATCTTTAGAATCACTATCAATAAAAGGTTCGTATTCTTTACTATAAACAAAATTTCCTTCATTATCACCTAATAACACATATCCATAGTTGCTGTCGTATCTTATGGTTTCGACTTCAGCATCATATATTGCACCTATTCCCATGATGTCTAATTTATTATCTTCATTAAAGTCACCAGATATCAAAGACATTGTTGGCCCTGTTTGAGCTTCATTCGGAAGATGTTTTAAACTAAAATTACCTTCACCAAGGTTTTCAATATATATGGATTCGAATATATGTGATTTTAATTGAAAAGCGTCCTGTAAATTTTCTTCTCCATAGATTTCATTCATATCGAAACTTGCGAACTCTTTATACGTTTGAATTTTATCTAACAAAAAAGGGTTTTGTTCTGAACTACATTCTTTACCTCTTACAGGAACTAATTTTCCGTGATTAATTTTACTCATTGCTACATCTAAACTCCCATTATTATCAAAGTCTTTTGCATAAATAAATAATGGTTTTTCTTTAGATGGGTGAAATTTATTATTTTTTCCTAAATTTCCTAAAACATAATCAGTATCACCATCTCCATCATAATCTGCTGCGTTTATAGAAAACCACCAGCCTTCAGTGTTTTCAAGCCCATTCAAATTGATTTCATTAAAAACACCTTGATTATTATTAAATATAGTTGGTTTCATCCATTCTCCAACCATCATTAAATCAAGATCATTGTCATTATCATAATCTGTGAATATTGCTTCAGAAATCATTCCTATATTAGATAAATTTGGACAGGAATTAGTTACGTCTAAAAACTTTCCATTTTCATTTTTTAACAAATAGGATTTAGATGGCAAAGGGTAATTACCAGGAAGAACATTTCCTCCAATAAATAAATCTAAATCACCATCACCATCATAATCGCCTGAGATAACACTTTTACCAGAACTTTTCATAGTTGGTAATAAATTAGTTGATTTTGAAAACTTTCCATTTCCATTATTAATATAAAGTCTGTCCTGTAATAGAGGACTGTTTTTTGGAAGATCATAACCAGCACTAACTACATATAAATCTTTATCTCCATCTTGATCTACATCAAAAAATATTGAATTAGCATCCTCAAATTTTGCTTCATTTTTCCAAAGTGATTTGTTTTTTAAAGTAAATGATCCATTTTTATTTTGTAGGTATAAAGCAGCCTCTGCTCCAGATGCATTACCTACAAAAAAATCTTCTAATCCATCGCCATTAACATCTGCTATCGAAATGGCCGTGCCTTTAGTAGATTGTTTTTGTGGAATTAATAATTGTAACGCATAATCATTAAAATCATTTTCTTGATGTTTAAAATTTATATTTAAGTCAGATGCTAGTATTTTTTTATTTTTAGTAAAGTATGTATAATTATTTATTGATTCTTTCTTTGAAAATTTATAATCAATTTTTAGTATTTGATTGGGCTTTATATTTTCTAATTTTGAAATTTTTAAATCTGGCCATTTTATTAAAATTTCATTAATTTGGGTTTGAGTTCCGAGTCCAAAATTTATAATATTTGAAACTGAAGACTCATAACCTCTTGTTAAATATAATTTCTGAAATTGAGTTTCATTATTAGTTTTAACATAAATACTTGTTCCAATTCCGAGTGTATTATTTTCTGGCCCGATTAACTTTAATTGAATATAGTTATTAATTGAGTTATTCTTATAGAGACCTATGTTGTCATTTACATTATTTACTATAATATCTAAGTCTCCATCATTGTCAAAATCTGCATATGCGGCCCCATTTGAAAAGCTTGGGTCTTCAAGCCCCCATTCTTTTATAACTTTAGTAAATGTTAAATCACCGTTGTTTTTAAAAACATAGTTGTTTAATTTTTGAGCAGGAATCATGTCCAAAACATCTTTTAATTGCATGGCAGTACCTTTCTTGTTTATTTCACGTAATTCATTTCTAAAATCTTGATTGGTATAATCTTTCACTACACCATTAGAAATAAATACATCTTTATATCCATCATTATCAAAATCAGCAATTAACGGTGCCCAACTCCAATCCGTTTTTGCCAATCCACTTAGTAATCCAGTTTCTTTAAATTTTCCATTACTCTGATTAACTTGCAACATATTTGACATATAGGCGTGGTGATAACCGATGTCTACCATTGCCATAAAATTGGAAGTACTCATAGAAGCCATATTTTCTTTACTTCTTTCATGACTTTCTGGAGCCATATCTAAAGTGAGTAAATCTGAAAAACCATCATTATTGAGATCGGCATAGTCGGAACCCATACTATTAAATGAAATATGATTTACTCTTTTTAGAGCTTCGTTTTTAAAAGTACCATCTTTTTGATTAATATACATAGCATCTGGTTCTAAATAATCATTTGAAACATAAACATCGTCCCAACCATCATTATTAAAATCACCTACAGCGCCAGCAAGTCCCCAGGCTTTATTATACAAGCCTGCATCTCCAGTTACCTTGATAAAATGAGAACCTTCGTTTCTATATAATTGATCACTAGTAATTTCTTCGATATTGTTTTGAATAGCAGCACTAATCCTATTATTGTTTTTAAAATCGTACCTATGGTTTACTAAATAAAGATCCAAATCACCATCTTTATCATAATCTAAAGAATAAACTTGAGTTGTATAACCAGGATCATCGATCCCCCACTTTTTAGCATCTTCCTTAAAAGTACCATCCTTTTGGTTTACAAAAAGTAAATTACGTCTTGCATTTTCATTATACATTGAGCCTGCTTTTGAAACATAAATATCCAACCAGCCATCATTATTAATATCTAACATTGTAACTCCAGTAGAAAAGCCTTTATAATCTTCAGTTTTTGAAAACACGGTGATGTCTTTGAATTCAAAGTTCCCTGTGTTTTTGTATAATTTATTTGGACCAAAATTCGAAATAAAATATACATCTTCTAACCCATCTTTATTAACGTCACCTACTGCGACACCTGCTCCCATATAAAGGTTTGGATAGTTTAGAAAATTGATATCTAAAGTTTCTCTTATTATGTTTTTAAAAGTAATATTGGATTCTTCTTTTTTAATTTTTGTAAATAATTTTTGATTATTATTGTTTGAATGATTGGTGTCTTTTTTTGAAGAAGAACTATTTGTACAAGCAGTAATAGATAACAGAAAACATAGATTATAAATAAAATACCTCATTGATTAAAAATTATTTATGATTTAAAATTAAAGATAGAAATTGGAGCATTGTTACTTACAACCATGTAATGAACTTTATCCTTAATAAGTATTTGTACCAGATCTTTAGCATCGCTTTTTATATATGGATCATAGTTTTTATTGTAGGTAAAAGAACCCTTACCATTCCCTAGTAGTACATAACCAAAATTACTATCATAGCGTATGGTTTCTACTTCTGCGTCATAAATAGCACCTATACCCATAATATCTTTATAACCATCTTTATTAAAGTCGTCTGCTACTAATGACATGGTTGGTCCTAATTGTGCTTGATTTGGCAGGCTAGTACTTTTAAATTTTCCATCTCCTAAATTTTCTAGATAAACCGTTTCAAACGTGTGTGCTGCAAGTTGATAGGCACTTTGTAGGTTTTCTTCTCCATAAATTTCATTCATATCAAAATGAGCGAATTCTTTATAGGTTTTAATTTTATCTAATAAAAATGGATTTTGTTCTGAGCTACATTCTTTTCCTCGAATGGGAACTAATTTTCCGTGATTAATTTTACTCATTGCTACATCTAAACTCTCATTATTATCAAAATCTTTTGCATAAATAAATAATGGTTTTTCAGCAGAAGGATTAAATTTATTATTCTTCCCTAAGTTTCCTAAAACATAATCTTGATCGCCATCACCATCAAAATCTTCAGCAGTGATACTGAACCACCAACCATCGGTATTTTCAAGTCCACTTATTGTTTCTTTTTCAAAAACCCCGTTAGTATTAGAAAAAATTGTAGGAGCCATCCATTCGCCAACCACTATTAAATCAAAATCATTGTCATTATCATAATCTGTGAATATTGCTTCAGAAATCATTCCTATATTAGATAAATTTTTGTTGGTATCAGTTACATCTAGAAACTTTCCATTTTCATTTTTCAGTAAATAGGAACGGGGAGCTAGTGGGTATTTAGCGGGAATTACATTTCCGCCAACAAATAAATCTAGATCGCCATCTCCATCATAGTCTCCTGAAACAACACTTTTTCCAGAAGTTAACATTTTAGGGAGAGTATTTTTAGCAATATTAAAATTTCCTTTTCCATTATTAAGATATAATCTATCTTGTAGTAGAGGACTATTTTTATCTAAATCATAACCAGCGCTAACTACATATAAATCTTGATCTCCGTCATTATCTGCGTCAAAAAATATAGCATTGGCATCTTCATATTTAGCTTCCTTTTCCCAAAGTGAATTGTTGGTTGCAGAAAACATGCCATCATTTTTTTGAATATATAAAGAAGCTGCAGCTCCCGAAGCATTCCCCACGAAAAAATCTTCAAACCCATCTCCATTTACATCTGCTTTAGCAATTCCAGTGCCTTTGGTGGATTGTTTTTGTGGGATTAATAATTGAAGCGAATAATCATTAAATTCATTTTCTTTTTGTTGATATTCTATACCAAGAGTTGAAGGTGTAATATTATTTTTAAGCGTACTGTTTTTTTTAGCAATAAAATTTTCGTTGGTTGCTGTAGCATAATCAACCATAATTATTTGATTAGGTTTTACATCATTAAGTTTTGATATTTTTCCATCTGGCCATTCCACAACAATAGAACTTGGAGTTGCATTAGTACCTATACCAAAATTAAGACTAGGTGTTACGGACGACTTGTAGCCACGTGTTAAATATAATTGTTGAAATTGGGAAATTTCATTATTGACCAAATATACTTTTGTTCCTATTGCTTGTGGATTATTAGAAGATCCTTTTAATTTTAGTTGCACATAATTATTTGTTGAATTGTTTCTATAAACCCCAGCTTTATCTTCTACGTTATTTGTAATTAGATCAAGGTCGCCATCATTATCTAAATCTGCATAGGCAGCTCCGTAAGAAAAGTTAGGGTCTTCAAGTCCCCAATCCTTAATTGATTCGCTAAAAGTTAAATCACCATTGTTTTTAAAAATAAAATTACTCTTTTTTTCAGAAGGGAAAGTGTTTAAAACAGCGTCTAGGGTCATAGACTTTCCTTTTTTCATTATTTCTTTTAATTTTATTCTTGCATCTTGATTTGTATAATCTCTGTCTACACCATTTGTAATAAAAACGTCTTTTAATCCATCATTATCAAAATCTGCCATAAGAGTAGACCAACTCCAATCTGTTTTCGATAATCCACTAAGCTGTGCAGCTTCATTAAATTTTCCATTTCCAACGTTATAGTGGAGCATATTCGCCATATAGGCGTGGTGGTAGCCTATGTCTACCATTGCCATAAAATTAGAAGTACTCATGGAAGCCATATTTTCTTTACTACGTTCGTGGCTAGTTGCAGCCATATCTAGTGTAATTAGATCTGGATATAAATCATTATTTAAATCTGCATAATCGGACCCCATACTAAAAGTTGTAATATGGTTTAATCTAGTATTGATTTCATCTTTAAATGTCCCATTTTTTTGATTGATATACATAACATCTGGCTCTAGAAAATCATTAGCTATAAAAATATCATCCCATCCATCATCGTTAAAATCTCCTATTACAGCACTTAGTCCCCAAGCTTTATTGTACAAACCTACTTCTTTAGTAACCTTTGTGAAATGAGAACCTTCGTTTCTATATAATTGATCACTAGTAGTTTCTTCGATACTTTTTTGTATATCTCCACTAATTTTTGCATTGTTTATAAAATCGTATCTATGATTTACTATATATAGATCTAAATCACCATCTTTATCATAATCTAAAGAATAAACTTGAGTTGTATAACCAGGATCATCGATTCCCCACTTTTTAGCATCCTCCTTAAAGGTACCGTCCTTTTGATTTACAAAAAGTAAATTACGTCTTGCATTTTCGTCATTCATTGAGCCTGCCTTTGAAACATAAATATCCAACCAACCGTCATTATTAATATCTAACATTGTAGCCCCTGATGAAAAACCGGAATAATCTTCTGTTTTTGATAATCTTGTAATATCCTCAAAAATGAAATCTCCAGTATTTTTGTATAATTTGTTAGGACCAAAATTAGAAACAAAATAAACATCTTCTAATCCGTCTTGATCAACATCACCAACCGCAATACCTGCACCAGTGTAAATATACATGTAGTTCATAAAATTAAAATCGTTGGTTTGTTTAACGTAGTTTGTAAAAGTTATATTAGATTCTTCTGAATATATTTTAGTAAACAATGCTTTTTCATTTTTAGAAGCTATTTCCTTGATTGAAGAATCATTTGAACATGAAAAAATAATTAATAGTAAAATTGAAATATAAAAAAAATGTTTCATGGCTTTAGATGTTCTTGATTTTGAATCAAATATATATAATTATATCATTAAAAAACAGTAATATATTTATTCAAATCTGAAAAATCAAATAATTAAAAAAAAATTAAAATGTAGTTTGCCGTTTCTCAAGAGCGGTAAAAAAATATCATAATATATATGCAATAATTATAGCAATAACTACTGCACTCATTTTAGAGATGTTAAATTGATGGTTTTTTGAACTCTCTAATAAGATTGTTGTCGATACGTGAAGAAATACTCCTATCGCTATTGCTGTAATTTCCTTATGAAAGTTGATGATAGATTCAAAATTAATTGCTAGCCAATTTCCAATGGGTGTCATAATTGCAAATAACAAAAGAAAGGATAGGGTGGTCGTCTTTTTATAATTAGCATTAATAAAAAAAATCGATAGAATTAGGGCGATAGGAATTTTGTGAATCATTATTCCAATAAGTAAATTATTATCTTTAGTAATCGGTAAACCTTCCAGTAACGCATGAATACTTAAGCTTATAAATAATAACCAGGGAAATGTTTTAGATTCATTATGTTGGTGTACATGTCCGTGTTCCGCACCTTTAGAAAAAAACTCTAAGATAATTTGCAACAAAATACCAGATATAATATAAACACCAATTAGTTTATTGGGTGTTTCATAAACATCAGGTAATAACTCAAAAATTGTTAAAGCCAAAAGAAAAGCCCCACTAAAAGCAAGGTAGATTGAAAGCTTTTTTACTTCTTTAACCTTCAGTATTAGCGCTAAAAAGTAACCTATAAAAACAGCTAAAAAAAGTATTAAATAATTCATTTATTAATTGAAAATTAAAATTAAACGACTGGAATTTTCAGGTTGATATTCATTCAATTGATAATCACCGAAAGTAAAAAGAAGGTTGATTCCTGCTTTTTCAAAATAACTCTTAAAATCATTTAAACTCAAAGCTTTTACTTTTTCAGTAAAAACATAATCTTGACCCTCATGCGTAAAATTGATTTCTTTATATATATAGCCATTTTTAATCCTCCTTTTGATGTAGAATGTAATTTCGTCAATGACTTTAGTTTCGATCGCTACAAGGTTTTTCTGAACATACTCTACATTTAAAAAATCTATAACACCGACGCCTTGTTCGTTTAATTCTTTTTTGATAGATTTTATAGTATTTAGGTTATCTTCTTCCTTTTCAAAATACCCAAAACTTGTGAATAGATTAAATACAGCATCAAATTTTTTAGGATAAACCTTACTCATATCGTGCTCCTCGAAAGTTAATGTGTCTGTTTCAAAAGCTTTTGCAAAAGCAATACTTTTTGATGATAAATCAACTCCCGTAACTATAAAATCCAATTTGTTTAAATAAATTGAATGGCGACCTCTACCACAAGCTAAATCTAGGATTTCAGCTTGAGGTCTTAAGTTTAAAAAAGACGTTAGAGTTTTCATGAAAACACCAGCTTCTTTATCATCTCTACTTTTATAGAGTATATGATAAAAAGGAGTGTCAAACCACGAGGCATACCAATTTTCTATATCTTTTAACATTAATTTTAATTTACGCTACTAAATTACTGTATTTTTGCGGTTACGAATAAAATATCTATGGAAAAAAACTTTAAAATGGTTGCTAAGACCTTGTTTGGTTTGGAAGCTATTCTAGCTACCGAGCTGAGAAAGTTAGGTGCTTCAAAAGTAGAGCTAGGCACCAGAAATGTCTCTTTTGAAGGCGATACTGGATTTATGTATAAAGCAAATCTTTGTTGTAGGACAGCTATTAAAATTTTAAAACCAATAACGACATTTAATGTATTTACTGAAGATGATATTTACAAAAAAGTGTATGCATTTCCTTGGGAAAATTTTATGAATGTTGACGGAAGTTTAGCTGTTGACGCAACCGTTTTTTCAGATAAATTTACCCATTCAAAATATATTGCTTTAAAAACTAAAGACGCTATTGTTGATCGCTTTAGAGATAAGGAGGGAAGAAGACCAGATGTCGATTTAGATCACCCAACACTTAGGATTAACATTCATATAGATCGCAATATTTGTACTTTGTCATTGGACAGCTCTGGACAATCACTACATAAACGTGGTTACAAGGTTGCAAATACGATGGCTCCTATAAATGAAGTTTTAGCTGCTGGTATGATAATGTTAGCGGGTTGGAATGGGCAAAGTGATTTATTAGATCCTATGTGTGGTAGTGGAACTATTTTAACAGAGGCCGCTATGATTGCTTGTAATATTCCGCCAAATTTGAATCGAGATGAATTTGCTTTTGAAAATTGGCTAGATTTTGATGTGGATTTGTATGAATTAATTGAAAATGCAGCTTTAAAAAAGATACGAGATTTTCATTATACTATACAAGGTTTTGATATCGAGGCTGATGTTGTAAAAAAAGCAAATGAGAATATTGAAAGTGCAAATCTCAAAGAATTTATTTCTGTTAAAAATCAAGATTTTTTTACAAGTAAAAAAGAAACAGAGCGTCCTTTATTTATAGTATTTAATCCTCCTTATGACGAAAGAATTCAGGTAGATGCAGAAAAACTATATGCTTCTATTGGCACTACTCTAAAGCATAAATATCCTGGAACACAGGCATGGATGATTACTAGTAATATGGAGGCCTTAAAACACGTAGGATTAAGACCTTCTCGAAGAATTAAGCTTTACAATGGTAAATTAGAAAGTAAATTAGTTCGTTATGATATGTACGAGGGAAGTAAAAAAACAAAAAAGAACCTTTAGTTTTTTATTTTTTATAAATAGGAATTAAGTAAGAAATTCCATAACCAAAACCAACTCCGAAGTCACTGTAGTCATTAGTTTTATTGAAACCTGGTATGTATAAGTTGTTGAAGTTTTCAGGAACATCCTCGGAAAATTTATTTTTAAGTTGTAGATTAATGGATAAAAATAAATTGGTTAGTATTTCCGTTTTAATACCAAATATAAATTCTACCCAATGTGCGGTCAATCCTTTATATGTGCTTGGATCAATTACCATGGTTCCAGGAAATGTTGAATCACCCGTATAAATAGTATATTCTTCAAGATTTTGATCAAAAGTTGAAAATCCATATCTCAAACCAACATAAATAGCATTGTTCATTCCCACCCAATTATTATAGGCATTAAAATCACCACCAATCTTAAAATAACTCCCTTTAGTGGAAGCTATCAAGTTACTTTCTGTCTGATTATCTTGGTCAAAACCATACTCTGCCGCTATGTAAAATCGATGTGTTAATCTGTAGTCGACCATAAATTCAAAACCAGAAAAATTTTCATCAAATAAAGAAATTGCAGGCCTAGCTAAATCAGCACCAACACGTAAACCATATTTATTATTTTTTGTTATGGTATCATTTATAGTTCTTTCTATCTCTTGGGCAAATCCCCAATAGCAAGACAGCAACAGTACCTTAATGAAAAATAGTGACGTGAGTATTTTGTTCATTTTCTATTAATGAGTTATTAATTTCTATCTCGTTAATCCAATTATCTTCTTCTATCTCTAATAGTATTAGAAGATCTCTATATATAGTTTTGAAAGCACAAGCTCTATTTATATAGATATTATCTCTTTGATAATTAAAAGTTACCACATCTGTATTGCCATCAGTAGTCGAAGTATTTCCTTTAATAAGTAAATAATTGGTAGTGTTTGATTGCGTATTTAATGGAATTGCTATAGAATCTCTCGTCTCTGATTTGTAGAGATCAATATTTTCGTCATTAACGATAGTAGTAACTGTTAAATTTGAAACTTCTTTAGGTAGCAATGGATTTACTTTACTTTTAAATTTAATAATTAGGAAAGGTGTTTTTGGAGTTTCTTCCGTACAAATATCATCCTTTGTGCAGCCTGTGATAAAAACAATAAATAAAGCTGAAAAAACTATTTTTTTTAACATATCGTTAATTTCTAGATGCTTCTTTTTTCCAAAAGTACAACATTTTCTACATGAAAAGTTTGAGGGAACATATCTACAGCTTGAGATTTACTAACGATGTAATCAACATCTAATAATTCAAGGTCTCTAGCTTGTGTTGCACTATTACAGCTAACGTAAATAATTTTATCAGCCGAAATTTTAAGCAATTGTTTGATTACGTCTTTATGCATACCATCTCGAGGAGGATCGGTTATTATAACATCAGGCGTTCCATGTTGATTAATAAAATTATCATTAAACACTTTTTTCATATCACCTACAAAAAACTCTGTATTTTCAATATTATTAAATTGAGCATTTTCTTTAGCGGCTTCAATAGCCTCAGGAACCGATTCGATTCCTATAACTTTTTTTGCTTTTTTTGAAACAAATTGAGCAATGGTTCCGGTTCCAGTGTATAGATCAAAAACTATTTCATTACCTGTTAAGCCAGCAAATTCTCTTGTAATTTTATATAGTTCGAATGCTTGTTCCGAATTGGTTTGGTAAAAAGATTTAGCGTTTATTTTAAAACGTAATCCTTCCATTTCTTCAAAAATATGATCATTTCCTCGATAGCAAATTACATCTTGATCATAGATAGTATCATTACCTTTTGAATTAATTACATATTGCAAGGAAGTGATTTCAGGAAATTTTGCACTAACAGCATTTAATAATAATTCTCGATTTGTTTGATCTTCATAAAAAAACTGAAGCAAAACCATTAAATCTCCTGTTGAAGAAGTACGTAACATTAAGGTACGCAAAAGACCCTCTTTATGACGATTGTTGAAGAAAGTGAGATTTAATTCTTCAGCTTTGTTTTTTACAAAATTTCTAATAGCATTACTAGGATCTCTTTGTAAAAAACAAGAGTCAATATCTAATATTTTATCCCACATACCCGGAATATGAAATCCGAGTGCATTTCGGTTTTCAATTATTTCATCGCTTTTAATTTGATCTAGAGTCAGCCATTTACTATTACTGAAAGAAAACTCCATTTTATTACGATAAAAATACTGTTTTTTTGATCCTAAAATTGGGACTATTTCTGGTAATTCAATTTTACCTATACGTATTAAATTATTCTCGACTTCTTTTTGTTTATAGTATAATTGATGGCTGTAATCCATAAATTGCCACTTACACCCACCACATGTCCCAAAATACTCGCATTTAGGGTCGACTCTCTTTTCTGAATATTTAGAAAATAAAATAGCAGATCCCTCGTAATAACTTTTTCTCTTTTTAGTAGTCTGAATAGTGCATACATCACCCGGCACCGCATTATTTACAAATACTACTTTTCCATCTGGTGCAAATGCAATCGATTTTCCTTTAGCTCCTGCATCTACTATTTCTACATCTTCAAAAATCTTTTTTCGTCTATTTTTTCCCATGAGAGCAAAAATAAGAATAGCTATAAAAACATAATCAGAAAAACTAATTATATTTTTTTTAACTAGTTAATAGGCAAAATATCATTTCTTGAATATTCTAAAATTTAGTAAATTGCAAAACAAGGGTGATTTCTCTCCTATGCTGAATTTTCGAGTCTACGAAAGGATAAAGGTAATGTAGGAATTGTATTTATTTAATTTTAAAATTTATTAGTCATGGATGTAGTTGAAAAGATCTCATCACAAAAAGCAATTAATTTAGAAAATGAGTACGGCGCTCATAATTACCACCCGCTCCCAGTTGTTTTAGAACGCGGTGAAGGAGTATTTGTTTGGGATGTAGAAGGAAAGAAATATTATGATTTTCTCTCCGCTTATTCTGCAGTTAACCAGGGTCACTGTCACCCTAAAATAATTAAGGCTTTAACAGAACAAGCCCATAAATTAACACTGACTTCAAGAGCATTTCATAACGATATTTTAGGAACTTATGAAAAATATATCTGCGATTATTTTCGATTTGAAAAAGCACTACCTATGAATAGTGGAGCAGAGGCTGTCGAAACGGCAATAAAACTTACAAGAAAATTTGCTTACGAAAAGAAAGGGATTGAAGAAAACAAAGCAGAAATTATCGTTTGTGAAAATAATTTTCATGGTAGAACAACAACTATCATTTCTTTTTCAAACGATGAAGATGCTCGTAAAAATTTTGGACCCTATACCGCAGGTTTTATAAAAATTGAATACGACAATCTTGAGGCATTAGAAAATGTGTTAAAATCAAATTCAAATATTGCAGGGTTTTTAGTGGAACCAATTCAAGGAGAAGCTGGAGTTTACGTTCCTTCTGAAGGATATCTTTCGAAAGCAAAAAAAATATGTGAACAGTATGATGTTTTATTTATTGCTGACGAAGTGCAAACGGGAATCGCTAGAACAGGACGATTGTTAGCCACTTGTGGCAATTGTAATTGTTCTGATAAAAGCTGTAGCGAAATACCAGATGTAAAGCCAGATATATTAATTTTAGGAAAAGCAATAAGCGGCGGAGTGTATCCTGTTTCAGCAGTTTTAACAACTAATGAAATAATGGACGTTATAAAGCCTGGTCAACATGGTTCTACTTTTGGAGGTAACCCTCTGGCATGTGCTGTTGCTATTGCTTCACTTGATGTAGTAAAAGAGGAAAAGTTAGCTGAAAATGCAGATAGGTTGGGTCAGTTATTTAGAAGTGAAATTTCAAAATTTATCGAAACTACCGAATTAGTCTCTGGAGTAAGAGGTAAAGGGTTGCTAAACGCGATTCTTATAAATGACACCGAAGACAGTAAAACAGCTTGGAATCTTTGTCTGAAGCTTAGAGATAATGGTTTGTTAGCGAAACCAACACATGGTAATATTATTCGATTTGCCCCACCTTTAGTAATGACTGAAGAGCAGCTCATGGATTGTGTTTCAATAATTAAAAAGACCATCAACGAATTTGATTTCTGTTAGATGAAACTTGGTGATTATGTTTCTGTTTTGGATGAAGACGTTTCCGGGAAAGTAGTTTCTATTGTAGGAAATAAAATTACTATAATTGATTTGGATGGTTTTCAACAACAATATTTAAAAAATGAATTAGTCTTCCAATCGGGAGAATTATCCGACTTGGCAAATTCTATTGAAAATATTTCAGAGATTATTTCTGAAAAAGAACAGAAAAAACATAAATTTTCTTCAAAAGTAAAATCAAAAGAAAGAACATCTCCTAAGATGGAAGTAGATTTACATATCCATCAACTGGTTTCAGACACTAGAAATATGGATAATTTTGAAATGTTAAATTTTCAATTAGAAACTGCCAGAAGAAAAATAGCTTTTGCAATAACAAAAAAAATACAGAAAATTGTGTTTATTCACGGTGTTGGTGAGGGAGTTTTAAAGTACGAATTAATTAGGGTTCTCAAAGAATACGAAGGGCGCCTCAAGTTTTATGATGCTGATTACCAAAAATACGGACTAGGCGCTACAGAGGTTTATATTTTTCAGAGTAAACAGTAGCTTTTTAAAATTCGGGAGTGAGCGAAACGGTTCCGTTAATTATATTATTTTGGTTCCCAAGTACCATAGTTTCTTTGGTTATTTGTTCTGTTCCGTTAACAAGAATAAGATTGTTGATTATTAATTCAATATCGCTTGTTAGTTGGTAGGTATGAATTTTATATTGATCAATAGTATTGTTATTAGTGATGTTTTCATTTAAATAATCAGGGGTATTCGAGATTGTAAAATCATTTGTTGGATCTAAATCTCCGTTAGCATCTTCATACCTTGTTAAAACAGAGTCGTTATCATCATCCACATCTAAATAATCAGGAATTAGATCACCGTCTGTGTCTAAAGGAAATTCAGAAATTCCTTCTAAAAAATCGGGCCCTAGTTCGTTAATAGTAGGAACATTATCTCCATCATCATCATCATCATAATAATCCAACAGACCATCATTATCAGAATCTAAGTCACTTGTTATATCTTCTGTAATTCCATCGTTATCGTCTTTAATTACAATTGTTGTGAGCTGAACTAAACCAGATTCTCCATAATATTCATTAGTTACATTTGGAGTAATTGGCGGGATACTGCTACAAAAGTAATCGTCATCGATATCATCGTCATATTTTCTGTAATTAACCAGATATGAAGTGCCATTTAGTATATACTCTTTGATTCCATTTTCAATAAACAAAATATCATTCGTTTCTAAAACTAGAGATATACTTTCTGCAGCAAATGAGTTATTTATATTATAAAATGTATACGAACCAATTCCGCCACAAGTTTTTAAATTATTACTGACAAAGTTAAAATCAGTTACGATGACATCACCATCATCACAAGACGCTAATAAGCTTATTATTATTGGAATAAAAAATAATTTACGCATAAAGAAATCTTTATACAAAGAAACAATATTTCTTTATTATGAAACTATAATAAATTGTATTTTTGGCCATTATGAGAAAAATCTATTTTGATAACGCTGCGACAACCCAAGTCAGAAAAGAGGTTGTTGACAAGGTAGCAGAAATATTAAGTACCGAATTCGGTAACCCTTCCTCAACTCACTCTGTCGGAAGATCTTCTAAATCTATTCTTGAAAATTGCAGAAAAGAAATTGCTGCTCATTTTAAAGTGACTGCAGCAGAAATAATCTTTACTTCAGGAGGAACAGAAGCAGATAATTTAATAATAAATAGTTGTGTAAGAGATTTAAAAGTTGAGCGAATAATCACCAGTAAAATTGAACATCATGCTGTTTTACACACGATACAGGACTTAAGTAGTGAGCTTAATATTCAAGTAGATTATGTTCAATTAGATCAAAATGGTATGATCATTTATGATCATTTAGAAAATCTTCTAAAAATATCTCCATCAAAAACTTTAGTTAGTTTAATGCACGTGAATAACGAAATTGGGAATATTTTAAACATCAATAAAGTAGCAACTATTTGTAAGGATTATAATGCTTTGTTTCATAGTGATACCGTTCAATCTGTAGGTCACTATAATTTAGATTTTTCAAAAATACCTATTGATTTTGCAGCTGTTGCAGCCCATAAGTTTCACGGCCCTAAAGGGGTTGGATTTGCATTTGTCAGAAAAAATTCAGGCTTAAAAGCGTCCATTAAGGGAGGAGAACAAGAGCGAGGTTTAAGAGCAGGTACGGAGGCTGTTTATGCAGTAGCTGGCCTTAATGAAGCTTTGAAATTATCATACCAACATCTTACAGAAGAAACAAATTACGTAAAATCGATAAAAAATTATTTTAAGGATACTTTATTAAGGGAAATTCCAGATGCTAAACTAAATGGTTGTTGTGGAGATGATGATTTAAGTACGTACACATTACTAAACGTTTTATTACCTATTCCGCCAGAAAAAGCATCATTGTTATTATTCCAACTTGATTTAAAAGGAATTGCATGTTCTAAAGGTTCTGCTTGTCAGAGTGGAAGCGTAAGTGGATCCCACGTTTTGTCAGAAATTCTATCAAAAGAAGATATGTTAAAACCATCTTTACGTTTTTCTTTCTCAACCTTCAATACTAAGGAAGAAGTTGATTTTGTAATAGAAACTCTAAAAGAATTAATGAACTCTTAATATCTAAAATTTCATCGTCGTTCTGATATTAAACACACGAGGTGTTAAATAATTGGGAATTGCATATTGCACTTTTGTATAAACATCTCTTACGAATGTATTAGTAATTGAGTTTTGAACATCAAAAATATTAAATATTTCAAGACCAACGGTCAGCTCTCTAAAAGCTTTTAGAGCTCCTGATTTTTTTAATTTATTATCGTTTATTAATATGTATGAAAATCCAACGTCAGCTCTCTTATAATCTGGTAATCTTGTTTGATAATTATATGGATCTGCATAACTAGGCGACCCACCTGGCAAACCAGTATTGTAAGTTAGGTTTAAGTAGAGTTTTAAGTCGGGTATTACTTTTATGTAATCTTGAAATAAAACTGAAAATTTTAATCGTTGATCAGAGGGCCTAAAAATATAACCTCTATCATCAATATTCTCCTTTGTTTTTAAATACCCAATACTTACCCAACTTTCAGTTCCAGGTACAAATTCACCAGCCAGTCTCATATCAGCTCCATAGGCAAAGGCAACTGCATTATTTCTAGCTCGATAGCGTATTCTTACATTTTCTAGTGTGTAAGGATTTACATCTGTTAGTGACTTATAGTACAGTTCAGTATTTAAAGAAAAAGGTCTACCCCATAAGTCAAAACTATAATCATTCCCTACTACTAAATGAATTGATTGTTGCGCTTTTACTTCAGGATTTACAGCGCCTAACGAATCCCTTAATTCCCTATATAAAGGGGGTTGATGGTAAAAGCCGCCTGATACTCTAAAAAGCACATCAGCTTCCCAATCAGGTTTTAAGGAGGCCTGAATTCTTGGACTAAAAACAGTTTGGGAGTTGTTCTTCAACCCTTTTCCACCGACGGTCCAGTGGTGTGCTCTAACTCCAGCATTAAGCCAAATATCATTGTTTCCAAGGCTGGCTCTTTTACTCCATTGAATAAAACCAGAGATGCGATCAATTTGAACATCATTAGTTGCTCTAACAGAGGTATATGGAACAATAGGAGAGATGAAGGGATCATAAGGTTCGTTATTTCCAAGGTCTCCAATTGGCGGACGAATGGAGAATCCAGCTGAATCAATGACTTCATATTCTTGGATTCGATCTCGAATATCTTCATGGGTGTATTTTATTCCGTAATCAACTTTACTATCATCAATCGATAAAATACCTTTGTGTTCCAAATTTACAAATAGTGCATCTAGATCATTCCTTGCATGGGTTAGCTGAGAACCAATACCTTCTGTAAATTCAACTTCACCGAGATCTTCTCCGCCGATATCAGTATTCACTTCTCCCAATCTGTATTCAGCAAAAATATCATAATGCTCTTGTTCTTTTGAATGATAAATAGAACCAATTAGTTTTGCAGTATAATCATCAGATACTACATAAGTCCCCTTTAGAGCTCCAAAATAAGTTTGGTATTGATCTACTTCTTGTCCTTCATAAAAAACAAGTAGCGCAACGGGGTCGGTGATGGTTCCAAAGTTAGTTTGTCTGGTTAGTGGTTCAAATTGATAATCGTTAATAGATATATTTCCTAGAAAATTTAATTCAAATTTATTGGTAATTTTATAGCTTAAATAAGCTTGTGCATCTGCAAATACTGGTTTATAGTTTGATTCAGTTTCTGTTGAGTTTACAAACAAGCTGTTGTTTCTGTAACGAGCTCCGACAATACCGTTGAATCTACCGTTTTTGGAAACTCCTCCCGAAGAAATATTAGCACCTAATAAACTTAAATCTGCAGTGGCTTCAAACGCAACTGGCTTTCGATATGTGATATCCAAAACAGAAGAAAGCTTATCACCGTATTTTGCTTGAAAACCTCCAGCTGAAAAATCAACTTTAGAGGTTAAGTCGGTATTTACAAAACTAAAACCTTCTTGCTGACCACTTCGGATTAGAAAGGGTCTATAAACCTCGATTTCGTTAACATAGACCAGGTTTTCGTCGTAATTACCACCTCTTACTGCATATTGTGTACTTAATTCATTATTACTATTTACACCTGGCAAGGATTTAATTAAATTTTCCACTCCTGCATTTGCTCCGGGTATTTTTCGAACAGCTTCAGGACTTATAGTGGTAATCCCTTCAATTCTTTTTCTTTTATTTCTTGATATTACAACCTCTCCAATCTGTTCTATAGCTAAACTCATTACTGGATTAATCTCAAAGTCTGAATTTGCGCTCAAAGCTGGAACAGAGATTTGAATATTTTTAAAAGTTACATGGGAAAATACTAGAGTTAATTCCTTTTTTGGTGGCACTTCAAGAGAGTAAAACCCATCAAAATTTGTTTTTGTGCCATCATTTCCAACAGTAACATTTACCTCAGCTATTGGGATGTCGTTTTCATCGAGAACGATTCCTTTTATAATAGCATTCTGAGCTGAGAGGCTGCAAAAAGAAATGGTAAGTATAAATATGAGGATCGAAGTGTATGTTTTCAATTTGAGTTTATGTTTATTTTCTAAAAAAGGTTGATTCAAATGTAGTATTATTTCCAACATTATCAATGACAATTAGTTTCAAATTATTTTCCACCTCAGAAATGATTTGGTCATTGAAGTCGTAGGTTAAAACGTCTTTTTTGTAATCATATTCCATCAAAATAAACTTTCCGTTAATAGTAGCTCTGTAGGAGCTTATTCCACTTAAATCATCGATAATTTTAATTTTTAAAGTTTTATTCTTACTAATCCATTTTTTGTTTAAAAAATTTATAGGTTTTATTTCTGGTTTTTTTGTGTCGACTGCTAAAACGAAGGTGCCTAACTTTTTTGTTTTTGCAGTTAATCTATTTCCTTTTTTGGATGTTTTGACATAATAAGGGGTCTTTTTGTAATTGAGCCTGCCAATGTAGAGTTTATCAATATCTGTTTTGTTATAATTTGATATATCTGTAGTGATAGAGATTTTCTTATGAAGTGGCACAACATCTTTGTGTAGTTTTAGAGTGTCGATTTTTACGTCAATGTCGAGATAGGTATCTTCATAAAAACTATTTGCTGGAATATAAACATTAAATTTACCCTTTGTTATCGAAGATCCTTCTTGCGCATATATAAAATCTTCTGGTTTATTTACTATTGCTGGTGTTAATGCTTCAAGTTGTTCCCCGATTATAGGGATTGAAATAGAAACAGTATTTTTATCAAAATCTGTGACTTTTATCAAATAGTTTGAATTTAATTGATCTTGAATATCTAGGATTCCATTGCCTTTTTCATTTTTTATAATGCTTAGAGGGTTATTTGATTCTCTAAAAAGTTTTTGAATGCGAATCTTATTGTTTTTAAAATAGTTGTAATCAATATATCTATTTATATAACCAGTCTCAGCAAATGAAAATTTTTCAAAGACAACTTTAAAATTTTGCTTACCATTATAAAAAGTATTGACTTCGTAAATACCATTTTTATTTGAAGCTCCATCTTGTTGGTCATAGGCAGAAATACCAAATCCAATCTTTCCAAATGCAGTTATGTTTTCAGCTTTATAGGATCCATCTTTTTGTAAAATGAGCCTAATTTTAACAGGATTTTTAGATTGATTAATTTGAGAACTTTTATCTAAAGGATATGCATATAAATTTGTTACAATCGGATCTCTGCTATCTGGGATAGTAATTCCAAAAAGGAGTGGATTCATTGGGCGAGAATTTTTATCCCTTATTTCAAAATGTAAATGAGGTCCGTCACTACTACCGCTGTTTCCAGTATATCCAATTAAATCTCCTTTTTTTACTTTTAGTTGATTTGCTTCAGGGAATATTTCAATCTCATAAGATTCTTTTTTGTATTGAGCATTTTTGACAAATTTTTGAATGGTATCACTGTATTTTTTCAAATGCGCATATACAGTTTGGTATCCAGTTGGATGTTTTAAATAAAGTGCTTTACCATAACCAAAATGAGAAACTTTTATCCTGTTGACAAAACCATCAGCAGGAGCGTAAATAGGAATTCCTGATTGCTGTTGTGTTTTTATATCCAATCCACTATGAAAATGGTTATTTCTTAATTCTCCAAAATTTCCAGAAAGAATAAGTGGAATCTTTACAGGGTTACTAAAATAATTTTCTGGAAGTTCTTCCTGAGCAAATAAAGAAGCGCAGCAGAGAAAAAATAAAACTTTAATCTTTTTCATAGTGTAAAATTAGTGATACGCTATAAATAATTGTTGGGAGTTAATCAATTTATCAGACAAGTTATCAATATTACAAAATTATTTACTTTTTAATTGGCTTTTCATCAAGCGATTGTTAACTTTGTAGAAATAGTATTGAATTAATTATTAATGAGTAATCTATCAGGAATTGTTGATTCTTTAGAGAGTAGGGTTGTTAAACTGCTTCAAGAATATGAGAATTTGAAGCGTTTGAATACTAAATTGGAAGATGAAATTACAATTTTAAAATCTCAACAAGATCAAAACATCATAGAAATCGATTCCTTGAAAGACGAATGTAATTCGTTAAGAATCGCAAATTCAATGCTTGGCAGTAATAAACATAAACGAGAAACAAAACTCAAAATAAATGAATTAGTTCGGGAAATTGACAAATGCATCACCCAACTTTCTGAATAAAAAAATGTCAAACCAACAAAAAATAAAACTATCAATAGCAGACAGAGTGTATCCATTAACAACTACACCTGAGCAAGAAGAAGCCTTAAGGAAAGCTACAAAGAAGATAGATGAAATGATTAAAAGGTTTGAAAAAAGTTATGCTGTAAGAGACAAGCAAGATGTATTGGCCATGTGCGCACTACAATTTGCAACTCAAGTAGCTCAAAAAGAAATAGATAAATTAGAAGATAGTCAACATATTGAAGATCAAATTGAAAAATTAAATCAAATGTTGCACGATTTTTAAATCGTAACGTTCTTAAAATAAGGTTACTGCCTACATTAATACTATTTTTGGTAAACTCAACGCGAATTCTTTAAAAAGGGCGAGTTGTAGTTGCAAAAGCGAGCCGTGTCCCTAGGGAGAGCGGATACTTGACCAACTCATTAACCCTAAACTTGTTTTAAGGAGTTTATACAAAACCAGCTATTAATGTAGGTTTTTTTATGAATAAAGCTCAAGTATATGAGTACTTGAATTCAAAAGAATATAGATATGAATGATATAATATTACCCGTAATAATAGGAGTTGTAGCAATAATTGTAGGTTATGGTATTGCAAAGATTCTTGAAAAAAATAAAGCTTCACACATTATTAAGTCTGCCAAAAAAAGGGCGACTGCAATTGCTAAGCAGGCAGGTAAAGATGCAGAATCACTTAAAAAGGATAAAATGTTACAGGCAAAAGAAAAGTTTTTAGAATTAAAGGCTGAGCATGAAAGAGTCATTTTAAATAGAGATAAAAAAATATCTGAAGCTGAGAAAAGAACGAGAGAAAAAGAATCCAAAGTGACCAGTGAATTAGCTAAAACTAAAAATTTAAATTCAAGTCTAGAATCCAAGAAAAATGAGTACAATGAAAGACTAACTTTCCTTGACAAAAGACAAGCAGAAATAGATAAAATGCATCGCAGACAAGTAGAACAACTTGAAGTCATTTCAAGTCTTTCAGCGGATGATGCAAAGGCTCAATTAATGGAGAGTATTAAAGATGAGGCTAAAACAGATGCCATGGCATATATCCAAAACTCCCTAGAAGAAGCTAAATTAACAGCCCAGCAAGAGGCAAAGAAAGTTGTCATTAATACCATCCAGCGAATAGGGACTGAAGAAGCAGTAGAAAACTGTGTTTCCGTTTTTAATTTAGAAAGTGATGATGTAAAAGGTCGGATTATTGGACGAGAAGGTAGAAATATTCGCGCTATAGAGGCTGCGACTGGAGTAGAAATAATAGTTGATGACACTCCAGATGCTATCATTTTGTCTTGCTTTGATTCTGTTAGAAGAGAAATAGCTCGTTTATCATTGCACAAATTAGTGACTGATGGACGTATTCACCCCGCCAGAATTGAGGAAATAGTTAAAAAGACCAAAAAGCAAATAGAAGAAGAGATCAAAGAAGTAGGAAAAAGAACCGTAATAGATCTTGGAATTCATGGGCTTCACCCAGAATTAATTAAAGCTGTAGGAAGAATGAAATTTCGTTCCTCTTATGGTCAAAATCTATTACAACACTCTCGTGAGGTTGCAAAACTTTGTGGAGTGATGGCCTCTGAACTTGGTTTGAATCCTAAATTAGCCAAAAGAGCTGGTTTATTGCATGATATAGGGAAAGTCCCAGAAACAGAAACAGAATTGCCTCATGCTTTATTAGGAATGCAATTGGCAGAAAGGCATGGTGAAAAGCCAGACGTTTGTAATGCGATTGGAGCCCATCATGATGAAATTGAAATGAACAGTTTGTTGTCACCAATAATTCAAGTTTGTGATGCAATTAGTGGGGCAAGACCTGGAGCAAGACGACAAGTATTAGACTCCTATATTCAACGTTTAAAAGATTTAGAGGAAGTGGCATTTGGATTTAAAGGTGTCAACAAAGCATATGCCATTCAAGCCGGTCGTGAACTTCGAGTTATGGTAGAAAGCGAAAAGGTAAGTGATGAAAAAGCATCAGAATTATCTTTTAATATTTCTCAAAAAATTCAAACAGAAATGACTTATCCAGGTCAAGTAAAAGTAACTGTTATACGGGAAACAAGAGCAGTGAATATTGCAAAGTAATTATCTTCTTGGATGAAAATTATTAATTACTTGAGTTAAATGACTTTTATCGATGTGCGTGTAAATTTCAGTAGTAGTTATACTTTCATGACCTAACATTTGTTGAATTGCTCTTAAATCTGCACCGTTCTCTAGGAGATGAGTAGCAAATGAATGTCTGAAAGTATGTGGGCTGATTTTTTTTCGTATTCCAGCTTTGATTGTCAAATCCTTCACAATTTGAAATATCATAGCTCTCGTTAAATTATTCCCTCTTCTGTTTAAGAATAAAGTATCTTTTGCTGAGGGTTCTATATTTTGGATAGCTCTGATTTCGTTTTTGTAAATACTAATGTATTTGACCGTTACATTCCCTATTGGAATAAACCGTTGTTTGTTTCCTTTTCCTGTAACTTTAATAAAACCCTCATCAAAAAATAAATCGGATAGTTTAAGATTTATTAATTCTGAAACACGCAAACCACAACCATATAGTGATTCAATGATAGCTCTATTTCTTTCCCCTTGTGGTTTGCTCAAGTCAATGGTAGCGATTAATTGATCTATTTCTTTCACAGATAGCGTATCTGGTAACTTTCTTCCGGTTTTGGGACTTTCAATATGATCTACGGGATTTGTTGTTCGATATTCTTCAAAAACTAAATAGTTAAAAAAACCTTTCAAGCCAGAAATTATTCTGCTTTGCGAACGGGGATTCACCTCTTTCGCAATGTGATAAATAAATTCTTGGATGATTTCTCTATTTATAATTACTGGTGAATCTTTAATTGAGGAATCATCTAGCCATTTCACTAATTTTTTAATATCGAAAGAATAGTTTGAAATTGAATTTTCTGACAATCCTCTTTCTATTTTTAAATAATCCTGATAATATTTTAAAGCATCCAACCAGTTCATTTGTAGAAAATAATTAATTACAACTATTAAACATAATGTATAAATTTTTATTAGACAAACGACTGAATTAATTATATTTGAGAAACTTAAAAATTAATACAATTATGAAAAAAATTATTTTTTTATCGCTTATGGTATTGTTTACTGCTAAATCCCTTTCGCAAGGAGTAGATTTAGGGATCAAGGTTGGGGCAAATTTTACCACACTTACTGAATTACCAGATGTAGATACTAAAACGGGTTTAAACTTTGGTGCATTTTTTACCATTAAATTTAATGACAAGATTGCGATACAAGGAGATGTCCTTTATTCACAACAAGGAGCAGAATTTGATTTTGATAAAGTGGATTTAGATTATGTAAATGTGCCTATTGTCTTTAAATATTACCTGGTTAAAAGACTCAATCTTCATGTTGGTCCCCAATTTGGTTTTTTGGTAAGCGACTTTGATGCTAGTGAATTTGAAGATAGTTATGAATCAACAGATGTATCTGGTGTTGTAGGACTTGGTCTAGATTTACCACTAGGCTTTAGAGTTGACGGGCGTTACAATTTTGGTCTAACCGAATTCCTTCCCGATGTAAAAAACAATGTTTTTAGCTTGTCTGTAGGCTGGACACTTCTTTAATTTATTTTGAAATTGACTCTTTTTGGCTATAGTATTTATTGTTCATAATTAATAACAGTTATTGTTATAGTTATAAATTTCAGTCTATTTCCTTGTTTAAAGCCCTTAAAAACAGTGGATTATACTATTATTGAAAATAATAGTTATTAACATTTAATTGTTAATAACCTATTTGACACATAGTAGAATAGTATTTTTCTTTATTTAAATTTGAATAACAATAATCAAAATTATAAATATTATGAAAAATTTTTTACTTTTTATTGCTTTAGTAAGCTTTAGTTTTGCTTCAGCACAGATTACAACAAATGCAGGAACTTTTAATAAGCCTACCGAGGGCGAGACTGCTTTTGAATTCAATTTTATGCCAAATTTAGACGGTACAACTATGTTTACTGACAAGGCTAACGTTATGATGAGAAAATTCAAATCTGACACTAGAGTTACTCGCTACAAAGCATCATTAAGTGTTGCTGATAGTGGTGTAGAGGGTTCTGACATGACTTATGGAATTGGTTTAGGTTATGGTATTGAAAATCATTTCGCAGGTGCTGAGCGTTTATCAACATACTGGGGTTACGGTGGTCTTTTAGGTTACTTTGATAATGGAACTTCAGTGGATGTTGACGGTAACGAGGTAGATCTTACTGGACTTACTGTTGGTGCAGAAGTTTTCATAGGAGCAGATTATTACATCATCCCTAAAGTATATGTAGGAATGGAATTGAATTATGGACTAGGTATTGCATCTAGTGATGATGTTACTGCCTGGGGTTTAGCCGGAGGTGTAACTGGAATGATGAGAGTTGGTTTTAGATTATAATCTAACTACTAAATAATTGTAAAAGGAGCCATTGGCTCCTTTTTTTTAACCGAAATTTTTGTTTCGGTTTTTTAATACCATAACTTTTGTATTTTTACTTTATGAAAAAATTTATCATCATCAATGGACCTAATTTAAATTTATTGGGCAAGCGTGAGCCTATTATTTATGGGGATCAAACTTTTGAGGATTACTTTAATAATTTACAAAAAAAATATCCTTCACTAAATTTATCGTACTTTCAATCAAATATAGAAGGAGAGCTCATTGATAAACTTCAGGAGGTTGGTTTTAAAGTTGATGGAATTATTTTAAATGCAGCTGCTTATACGCATACCTCAGTGGGAATTGGAGATGCAGTGAAGGGAATTACTGTCCCAGTAGTGGAGGTACATATATCCAATACTTTTTCTCGAGAAGAATTTAGACATCATTCCTACATTTCCCCAAATGCAAAAGGAATTGTTTTGGGCTTTGGTTTGAAAAGTTATGAATTGGCATTAAAAAGTTTTCTGTAAAAAAAAACACCCTATTTTCATAGAGTGTTTTTTTACTTATTAAATAAATATTAAAGATGTATTACTTCGTCGTAGGCATCTGCAACGGCTTCCATTACTGCCTCACTCATGGTCGGGTGAGGGTGTATAGTCTTTAATACTTCGTGACCTGTAGTTTCTAGCTTCCTACCTAACACTGCTTCAGCTATCATATCGGTGACTCCAGCCCCAATCATATGACATCCTAACCATTCTCCATATTTAGCATCAAAGATTACTTTAACAAAGCCGTCTTTGGTGCCAGCGGCACTTGCTTTTCCAGAGGCTGAAAATGGAAATTTACCTACTTTAATATCATATCCTTCTTCTAATGCTTGCTTTTCGGTGTATCCTACAGAAGCGATTTCTGGAGTTGCGTAGGTACAACCGGGAATGTTGCCATAATCTATAGCTTCAACATGCATTCCTTTTATTTTTTCAACACAAGTAATCCCTTCAGCTGATGCAACATGAGCTAATGCTGGTCCAGGAACTACATCACCTATCGCGTAATAACCAGGTATATTTGTTTGGTACCAATCGTTTACGATTATTTTGTCTCGATCTACCATGATTCCTACTTCTTCCAACCCAATATTTTCTATATTGGATTTAATACCTACAGCAGAAAGAACAATATCTGCTTCTAGGACCTCTTCTCCTTTTTTTGTTTTTACAGTAGCTTTTATTTTTTTACCGGTAATGTCTACAGTCTCGACGGAGGCATTGGTCATAACTTTAATCCCTGCTTTTTTGAAAGATCTTCCAAACTGCTTGGAAACATCTTCATCTTCCAAAGGTACTAGGTTCGGCAAGTATTCAACAATTGTTACATCCGTTCCCATGGCATTGTAAAAATGGGCAAATTCAACTCCAATGGCACCACTTCCAACAACAATCATACTTTTCGGTTGTTTTTTTAAAGTCATTGCTTCTCTGTAGCCAATAACTTTTTCGCCATCTTGCGGTAAATTGGGTAATTGTCTTGATTTTGCACCCGTTGCTACGATAATGTGATCAGCACTATATTCAGTTCCGTCCACATCCACTTTTTTTCCTGGTTTTAGTTTTCCATAGCCATCAATTACGTCAATTTTATTTTTTTTCATTAAAAATTGAACACCTTTACTCATTCCGTCTGCTATTCCACGACTTCGCGCCACTACTTTTGTGAAATCTTTGTCAGGATTATCAAGACTCAAGCCATAATCTTCAGCATGTTTTAGGTAATCAAAAACTTGAGCGCTTTTAAGTAAGGCTTTTGTTGGGATACATCCCCAATTAAGACATACACCTCCTAAATTTTCTTTTTCTATAACAGCGGTTTTAAATCCTAGTTGAGAAGCTCTTATGGCAGTAACATAACCTCCTGGTCCACTACCTAAAACTATAATATCGTATTTGCTCATTTTGTTCTAAATTTTAAGTTACAAAATTACAAAATGTATATGTAACCAAATAATAAAAAAAATAAATTGACAATAAAATTTTCATGAAGTGGTAGCTAATAAAAAACTACTCTTTCTTAAAGTCTACAGATAAGGAATTAACGCAATATCGTTGACCCGTTTCAGTCGGGCCATCGTTAAAAACATGTCCTAGATGACCACCACAATTATTACAAACGATTTCTGTTCGGATCATTCCATGACTTTTATCTAATATGTTTTTGACGCTTCCTTTAATTGCGTCATCGAAAGAGGGCCAACCGCAACCACTGTCAAACTTTTGACCGCTTTTAAAAAGAGGATTTTCACATGCTTTACATAGATAGTAGCCATTTTCAAAATGAAGATTATACTTGCCTGAGAAGGGAGGTTCTGTACCTTTTTCTCTAAGAATACGATAGGACTCCTCAGATAGATTTTCTTTCCAGTATTTATCTGACGCTTGTTTTGGGAATATATTACTTTTCATCCATTGTTTTTGTAGGTGTAAATTTTAAGGAGATTCCATTTATACAATGCCTTTTTCCGGTTGTTTCAATTGGACCATCGTTAAAAACATGTCCTAAATGTCCACCACAATTTGC